>CAJQJI010000098.1 GCA_905478675.1 Candidatus Altimarinota bacterium | reverse complement strand
CCACTTTAACCGCCCTTAAAGACGAAGAAGATTTACCACAATTTAGTTTCCCGATTCAAGTTTCTGGAGACAAAGACGCACTTAGCCGTTACGAAAACCGCACTCAAGTTCTAAGTACTAATCAAAATAAACCAAACCCGGTTACCAAACTGGCCGACCAAAAGTTTAAAGAAGCAAGCACTGAAGAGTTTGGGCCACAGGTAAAAATAAAGTTAAGCTACTTTGATGAGAGCTATGCTATTTTTTCTGCCACTGACACGCTTGAAGTTTGGTCTGACGGAAAACAAGTCGCCCAATATGAAAGAGAAGAAGAGGTTCGTTTACTGCCACAAGAGCAAGTAAACGCCTTCGAAATTGTCGACGACAATGGACGGCTTTCTGTTAAAAATCCGCAATTTAAAAGTAATGGGATTATCAAAATAAAAAATTATGACCGAGGCCTCGGTTCGATTGCCTATAATCAATTCCGGCAACAAATTAATGCGCACTGGAGTGCTGGTAAAAAATTCTACCTCGTTAATCAACTACCGCTAGAGCAATACTTGTGGGGACTCGCTGAAGAGCCTTCTACGGAGCCAGAACAAAAGAAACACGCCATTCATGTCCTCGCTCGAAGTTATATCTATGTCTATTCTGGCGAACGACGTAAATTTAAAACACAAACCTACGATTTAGAAGACTCCCCAGCGACTTCACAATTCTATCTCGGCTACGACTGGGAAGCCTATCATCATGAACAAAAAGACTTAATCGCTCAAACCAAAGGGCGCGTACTCACTTATAACGGTGAAGCGGCCATTGGCCCCTACTTTACTCAAAGTGCCGGCGAAAGTTCTTCAGTTTGGGTGAGCCAATACCCTTGGACGGTGGGCCGAAAATTACCGTATGACGAAGGCTTAGAACAAAAAGGGCACGGCGTTGGCTTATCAGGGAATACGGCTCGAGTGCTCGCCGAACAAGGCAAAGACTACACCGAAATTTTAGATTATTTCTATCAAAACACTGACGTTGGGAAAGTGTACTAATCCCCGCTTTTCTTTGCGCTCTCCATTTCGCACGTTACTCTACCATTAATGCTCACGACCTTTCGACAAAGCTATAAAACTATCATTCAAAGCAAAAATGATGATATCCCTACAGGTGTATTGCTTGACATGGTAATAAACCCAGAAACAGGGGTATTTGAAGCGTTTTGGGTTAAATCATTAGAGGGGCAAAAATTATTACTCCCGAAAGATATTATCAACTGGGATACGCAACAAATCACTATTAATGATAGTAATGATCTAAGTAGCCCTGAAGACCTACCACGCCTGCGAAAAGTGTTTGAAAAAGAGTGCCCGATTCTAAAGGCAAAAGTATATGACCGCGCCCATGAAAAATTTTTAGGGACCGTGCGTGATTTCACTTTTGATACTATTTCCCCACGCTTACTGGCTTTAGAAGTAGAAAAAAACTTCTTTGGAATGGGCCGTCATCGTATTCCTCAACACCGTATAATTAAAATTAAGGCCGACAAAATCACCGTCGATTCAAGCGTCTTAAAAACAGAAGCTAAAATTGAGAAAAAAATACCAGTCCTAGACGTACCAGAGCTTGATGGCCCAAGAAGAAGACAAAAATAAAGGCGTTTGACTTATATTGCTTTTAAATTATTTTAAGCAAAATTAAGAATTTAAAATGCCCTTAGATTTTAACGAAGAATCATTCGAACCAGACCCAACTATTCTTTTAGTGAATGGTTGTATTCCCCTACGCCCAGAACAATGTGTTCCCCATCATAAAGAAAAAAGTATCGCCCTAAATTTAGATCAAATTAATCTGCCTGAAGACGATCAGTTCTGGCGTGATAGCATTATGACGACCGTGAAAAGCTCTATTGCCAAAACCCTCCTACAAGCAACAAGCATACAATTTAGAGGCCAATTTTATAAAGCCAGCCAGTCCGCATGAAATCATTATCTGAACGAGAACAATTGATTCTTAAGGCTCTAGATTCTCAAACTTTAGTACCACTAGAGTCTTTTTTAGAACACACGGATGGTGATTTTTCAGAAAAGGTTCTCACGTCCAGCACGGCGCTATTATCGGTCTTTTCCGACACACAGCTAAATAAGTTAAACCAAAATCGTAGCGAACACGCTGCCGCGCCTTTACTTATAGATCTAGTCGAAATTACTGGCGCTCGAGCCGCCCAAGTTATTACCCCTCAAAAGGGATTCGTATTCCCAGACGAAAATTTTGAAGCCACTTTCTACACCTGGAAAAGCGATCAAGGCTTGCAAGAGCAACGAAAAAACAGAACGCTCTCTTCAGAATATATAATCTGTCCAGCACTAACTTTTGTGCAAACCGCTAAATAAACTGCGTCAGCACATCACGCAGTACTGTCATCGCTAAATCAAGCGCTAAAATCGCGACAATGGGTGATAAATCAATCATCCCTATTTTTGCCCAACGAAAAGGTTTTAAAATCGGCATCACTAACTGCGTCAAAAACGCAAACCCGCGATTCATTGGGCTAATAATTCCAAACATAATCAGCCAGTTCGCAATCACCCAGCCAAAAATAGCATAAAAAATAAGGGTCGATAAAATTAGTACAAAGTTAATCGCAAAAAAGGCCAGCTGAGAAATAAGTTCGTTTTCCATTATCGTGGGGCTTCAATTTCAGAGAACTGCTCTAACATAATTTTAAGATCATTAAAATACTGTCCAATCACAGGAAAATCAACCAAGCCGGCTAAAATCCAGATCAAAATAGCGAACACGACCGTGAGTCCAACAATCATACCGAGCCCACGAAAAACCCCAGCCAGAAAATTATGCCACATAATTCGCCACGGCGAACGCAGGTATTTCACAAACTCATTGACCTGTAATTCTTTAAAAGCTTTCATAATCGCTTCCGCATCCATTTCCGCTTGCGTTGGAGCCGCGGCTTTCACCATTTTAAAAGACTTTACTTTAGGCGCTTTAGCCGCTTTTTTCTTTGTTGGTTCTTTTTCTTTAGACATCGCAAAACAGCTTAAAAGTTTTATTTCAAAAGTAAAACTCGAGATACCACCAAACCAATGACTTTTAAATCTAAACTCAAATTTAAAGTGTATTTGTAGAGTCCGGACTTAAACAGTAAAATCAACGTCGTATGACTGAAACCACCTTTAAATTTAAACCGCAAGAAATACCCACCGACGCCGGTTGTTATTTGTATTGGGATGCCGATGATAAACTTTTATATGTAGGCAAAGCCAAAAACTTACGCAAACGCGTTAGCTCTTATTTTCAAAAAACGAATCAGTCACCAAAAACGCAGCTTATGGTTAGTAAAATTGCGCGGATTGAAACGCGCAGTGTGGGCTCTGAAATTGAAGCCCTGATTCTAGAAAACAACCTTATTAAAGAGTACCGTCCACGCTTTAATATTTTAATGCGCGACGATAAAAACTTCTTGTATTTACGAGTTACCAATGAAACCGAACCGAAGCTAGAAATGGTTCGACGCGTCATTAAAGACGGCAGCACCTATATTGGCCCTAAAACTTCAGCCCGAGATTTCAGAGACACGATTAAATTCTGCCAAAAATTTTTTGGCGTCAAAATGGTAAAACCTGGGCAAGACTACTACATCAACCAACTCACGGGGCATCAAGTCAGCGTAGAAGAATACCAACAAAACATTGAACGCATGAAGCGTTTTTTAAAGGGCAACACCAGTGAAATAAAAAAAGAACTGAAAGACAAGATGATGAGCTTTGCGGCTGAACAAAAATTTGAAGCCGCGGCTAAGTTACGCGACACGCTAGAGTCTATTGAGCGTTCTACTCAAAAACAAACGGTAGAGTTTTCAGACCTGATTGACCGTGATTTTATTAATTTTCATCGCGACGGAAAAGATATTTACGTTGTTAGAATGGCCTTTCGACAAGGACGATTTCGAGACCTCAATCATCTTAAATTTAGAGGCGACGAGCTTAATGAAGACGCAGACGTTATTCGGCAATTTTTAGCTCAGTTCTATGACAAAGTCACCGACTACCCTCGTGAAATAATGATTCCAGTAGAACTGCGTGATAGTGAAGCTATGGAAAAATTCTTAAGCCAAACTTTTTTTAACAACCAACGCGTAGAGCTTATCGTTCCCCAAATTGGCGATAAAAA
>CAJQJI010000097.1 GCA_905478675.1 Candidatus Altimarinota bacterium | reverse complement strand
TGTGTTTTTAGTGCACGGGGAATCCGATCAACAAAATGCTTTAGCGGGCAAAATGAAAGAGTTGAATAATTTCACTGAAGAAACGGGAATTCATATTCCGTGTCCGGGGGAAACCTATGAACTCACCGCTGAAAAACGGTTTGTTCGAACCAATGACGTAAATGAAATTTCAATGCAATTTATGGCTGAATGTGAAATTTTAAGCGAAGAACAATAAATATGTCGATTGAGAGCGTTTCAGAAGATATCACCCAAGAATATTGGACCTTAGAGGAGATAAAAAATTTGCCCCAGATTTTACCTGGGGCTTTTTATGTGATGAAAGATGACGGTGAAGGTTGGGATTTTTGTTTTAGAATCACGCGTGAGTTTCGTCCGGATCAAAGCAAGGCTCAACATCCGCAAATTACAGCTTCTCGTGGAGGCGAAAAGATTAGTTTAGTTTTATCCAAAAGCCATGGCTGGTATATTAATTTCCATAATGGGAATATGGAGCTTAATCGACGAGTTTTAAGATTTCTAAACAAAGGGGCTCTCTCCATTGCCGAAGATGTAATAATTGCCATTGGAGAAGATCCCGAAAAGAATGAAGCTGATAGTGCCGAGTAAAATAGCCACGGCGTAGGGCAGTGCCGAACGCTTTTTTAAAAGTATCCAGAGTAGAGCTTGGGCCGCGCCAAAGAGACTGATAAAGCCGTAAAGTAGTGGAAGTTGTGAAACGTAAAAAGCCGCACTGGTTAGCATTAAAAGCTTGCTGTCTCCGCCACCAATAAATTTTGATTTCCATAACATAAGCCCTACCAAAAAGCCGATAAAAAGGCTTGTAAACTGTGTTTCTTGAGACAAATATTGTAGTGCTATTAAGCCGCTTAAACCAAGCAAAATTAAAGTGTTAGAGATAGTTCTAGTTTGAATATCTTGCCAGGCCGCGAACGCTAAAATCAATAAGAGCCAGAGTGGTGGTAAAGCTTCGAATATGAAGGTTTGATTAAGGGGGAAGTCCATTCACGTTTGACCTTAGCGCGCCTTGACCTTAAGACTCAAGAGTACTTTTTAACTTTTTCTTCATTATGAAAAACCTTTTACAAGCTTGGCGGAACGATAGCTCAGGGCAAGCGTTAACGGAGTATGCATTAATTTTGGCGGTAATTGCCATTGCGGTGGTTGCGGTAATGACCTTACTAGGAGAACAGATAACTTCTATTTTCAACGGGGTGCTCACCAGTCTGGGCGGCGGCGTAGCCGAAGCTTAGTTCGGGCGTTGGGGTTCGAACTTCCGTTCATGGAGTTCGAACTCCTTTCGGCTCTGTTTGACGAACACATTTTTTGCACTAAAATTAAAAAGAATGATGAGTCGTAAAAAAAAGGCCCCAACGGTAAAGATTCCTAGTAGCGTGCTTAAGCGTGAAGCCGAAAAAGCCGCTAAAAAAATGATTGAGGCCGAACGAAAAAAGGAACGAAATAAAGAACTTAAAGCCAAAGCTAAAGCTAAAGCGACTAAAAAAATAGAAACAAAAAAGGCGCAAAAAGAAGATCTACAGGCATTTTTTAGTCAGGGGTTTCAGCGTGAAATTGTGGGGTCTGGGTTAATTGGGTTTGGGCTTATTTTGCTGGCGATATTTTTTAGTGATGCGCCGGCGGCACAATGGGTCCACTATGATGTTTTTAGAGCGTTATTTGGGGCGGCGCATTGGTTATTACCGTTTGGGTTAATGGGGTTTGGAGGCCTGCTTTTTTGGCAGAAAGAAATTTTATTTCCCGCGCCAAGAATTATGGCACTGATGCTTTTTGTGGTCAGTATTTGTGGGCTGGCTAACTTGCTCGTTCCTCATACCGACAGCTTGGCCCTAGAAAATCGATACGGAGGGGCTTTGGGGTTTGCCATCGGCTTTTTCCCGCGAGAGTTTTTTGGCGATATGGTGGCCGGAGTGTTTTTATTGATTATGTTTTGGGTCAGCGGGGTTATTGCGTTTGGGGTGAGCATAAGAGACTTGTTTAGACGGGCTTCTACTCCGAAGGAAGAAGGGAAAGGGGTAACCATCGAGAAAGGTGCGACCAAGGCGGTAGCGTCTAAAAAAGCGGAAGCCGTGCCTACGGGGCGCTTTGAAAACGAAGTAGAAATTATTGATTCTACGGCCAAATTGACGCCGGTAAAACCCGCTAAAAAAGTAGCGCCAAAACCACAGGCAAAAGAATTAACTTTAGAAGAGAAAGACGCTTTAACTGAAGCTAAAAATAAATCTTTCGGACAATGGGAAGCCCCCCATTTAGATTTGTTAGAAAATAAAGTTTCTACCATTACGGTGGACGAAAAAAAATTACGGCAAAAAGCCGAATCAATTCGAGAAAAATTAGACCAATTTGGGATCGAAGTCACCATGAAATCCGTGCATGTTGGGCCAACCGTAACGCAATTTACCTTAGATCCAGCCGCGGGCGTGAAGTTGAATAAAATTACAACTTTGAAGTCTGATTTAGCGCTGGCTTTAGCCTCACCAAGTGTGCGTATAGAAGCCCCGATTCGTGGTAAAAAGTTAGTAGGAATAGAAATTCCTAATGAAAAACGAGCCACGGTTGGGATGCGTGAGATATTAGAATCTGATTTTTGGGAAGCGGATGAATCGGCTTTAAAACTAGCCGTTGGACGAGATGTCGCGGGGAAACCAGTGGTGGTTGATTTAGCCAAAATGCCCCATTTATTAATTGCCGGTAAAACGGGGTCTGGGAAATCCGTGGCGATGAATGCCTTCTTAGTCTCTCTTTTATGGAATAATTCCCCCGAAGATTTACGGATGATTTTGATTGATCCAAAACGAGTCGAATTAGAACCTTATAATAACTTGCCGCATTTATTGACGCCGGTTATTACCGAGCCTGAAAAATCAGTTTCAGCGCTCGCTTGGGCCGTGGCAGAGATGAATCGTCGCTATAAAGATTTTGCGGCGAAACGATGTCGAAACATTGCCGAGTACAATGAAAAAAATCCGGACTCTAAAGAACCGTATGTGGTAATCGTGATTGATGAATTGGCCGATTTGATGATGGTGGCCGGGAAAGATGTCGAGGCCGCGATTTGTCGGATTGCGCAAATGGCTCGAGCCGTTGGGATGCATTTAATTGTGGCCACTCAACGTCCGTCGGTCGATGTGGTGACGGGGTTAATTAAGGCCAATTTGCCAGCGCGAATTGCCTTTAGGGTTTCGTCTGGGATTGATTCACGAGTAATTATTGATGGGGTTGGGGCTGAAGATCTTTTAGGTTTCGGAGACATGCTTTATTTAGATGGGAATTCAGGCGATTTATCTCGAATTCAAGGTTTGTATGTGGCCAATGAAGAAGTCGAACGCATTACGAATCATATAAAATTACAGTTTCCAGAGATGATCGCCAACGATGAAATTACAGCGCATTCAATTGAGGGTATGGCGAAAGGCGGCGTGTTAACCGCGGGGCTTGAAAGTGGGAATGTCGAAGACGAAAATTTAGATGATTTGTTTAATGATGCGGTCAACGTGGTACTAGAAACAGGCAAAGCCTCGGCGAGCTTTTTACAGCGGCGATTAGAGGTAGGGTATGCTCGGGCGGCTCGCCTATTGGACCAAATGGAAAGTCGTGGAATTGTCGGACCATCTCGGGGGGCAAAACCACGAGAAATTTATGGTCGCCAAGAGTAAGGCTGGTTGTTTAAGGTCGGTAGTTGTGCTATAATAACCCAATGTCTTTTATAGCCCCGATTTTGCAAAAATTTGACCGAGCTATGGGCATCGAAAGTGCGCCGTGCCGAACCGATGATCCGCAAGCATTAGCTTTAGTTAAAGCGGGCTTAGGTTTACTTCAGACGGAAACAGAAATTACACTTGAGTCCCGCTTAAGTGCGATGGCTTCAGCACCAGAATTATTAAAGGCGCTTAAAAATTTAGACGGCGTGTATTTGCAGGCTGCGAATTTAAGTATTGGGAACGATATTATTGCCGATGTGACCGTGGCCGAATTAATAACACATTTAGACGCAACCAAAGTAAACACGCTTATTGATACAATGGTGGCCGAGGAACGAAGAGAGGCTTCAAAGGTGATGCATGCGTCTCTATCTGATCTTGAAACCCAAATTAACGCATGAATAAGGCTTTACCGAAACTCGAAACGCTCCAGTCTTTTTTCTTAAAAGATAAAATCATTCATGAGCTAGAGTTACACCGTTTGTGGGTTGAACGGTTTATGTTCCTACTCGGATTGTTTTCGGCTTCGATGGCGTTTCCACAAATTATGTCGATTTATAGCGAAAAAAGTTCGGCCCAAGTTTCGTTAATGGCGTGGGGGTTTTATAGTTTTTCGGCCTTTTTGTGGTTGCTGTACGGTGTAATCTTCAATCGTCCTGTGGTTAGGCGCGTGCAAATGCTTTACGTGGCGACTAACTTATTAGTGGTTGCGGTAATCCTCTGGTATCGATAGCGTTTAGATTTTAGATAAGTTGACTTAAAGAAAAGAA
>CAJQJI010000096.1 GCA_905478675.1 Candidatus Altimarinota bacterium | reverse complement strand
GACCGCCACTAAACACTTCAAAGTGTAAATGGGGCCCAGACGTAAAGAATCCGGCCCCAGGCGTACCGGGGGTTCCCCCACTCCACGCCACAATTTGACCCGCCGCGACTAAGTCATCAACTTTTACTAAGGTGTTCGATAGATGCCCATAGACCGTGTATAAATCTGGGTCGTGCTGAATAATTAAATAGGTGTACCCCGAGCTATCGGTTTCAATTTTATTAACCACCCCTTCCGCCGCCGCTAAAACATCCGCCCCTTGGCTCGCCACCAAATCAATCCCTAAATGTTCTCGTCCATAAAGTTTTTCATACGCTGGATCTTTAAATCCCGCATTCACGGTTATAGGTTCGGCTAAAGGCCATTGTAAAAATACCGTTGGCACGTCCCCCTCTGCAGAATCATCTACGGGCGTTTCTTCGGCTGAGCGTGTTAATTCATAACGTAAATTTTGCAGATACTGCGTCGTCTCGGCTTGGTTTTGGCGATACGTCTCCAGTCTTTCTTGCGCCGAAACTTCGTCTTCATTTAACTGGGCTAAAAGCGTGGCCTTGCCTTCGGCTAAATCATTGAGCACCAGCTGATCTTTTAATAACTGTTGCTCTAAAGTTGAAACGGTTGAAAGCGCGGTTACGGCTTCTTGCTCTTGCGCATCAAACGCCGTTTGTAAACGCTGCAAACTAGCTAAAGCCTCTGCTTGCGCAATTTGGTCTACGCTCGATTGTCGACGTTCATTCAACAGTTCAGAAACCGAACGTTCCGAGAACATCCATTGCCACCAACTTACCGTTGGGTTTAATTGGAAGTTTTGTTTTTGAATAAATTTTTTACTCAATAGATCTTGATAATCTCTTTCTTTATTTCGTATTTGCGCTCGCAAAGTCGATTTTTCTCGGGTTAAAGTTTCTACTAAGGCTTTCCAATCTTTAATTTGTGAATCATAAAATTCTAGCTTACGACGGTTCAATTCGATTTGCTGGTCAACCAATTGTAACTGTTGCTGACTGGTAAGAATTTGTGATTTCAACAAACCATAAACCTGTTCTTCGGCTCTTAAATCAGCTTCAAAAGCTTCTAATTCCGCTTCTTGTTTCATAATTTCACGACGAACCTCAAGCGTATTTAAATCTTCTGCTGGTTCTACTTCTAAGGGCTCGGTTGTCGGTAAGGTCGCGGCGGGATCAATTACCGTTTCCTCAATTGGCGATTGATCCCCACCAAAAAACTTATCGAGCAAAGCATTAATATCACTCGCCACACTAGCCGACGCCAACGTGGGAATAAGTAATAAGCCTAAAACTAAAAATCGCATGCCTGAAAACTATAATTTAAATACCAAGACTTACCAACTAAGAGCCAACATTAAATAAAAAAAGTCCTGCCAAATGGCAGGACTTTAAAGCGTTTCGTTTTTAATTTAAAACTAGATAGCCACTCGAACAAACGCTACTAAGTTAGCGTCACCCAAAAACTCTTGAACCGTCATGCTTGGGTCTTTTACAAAAGACTGAGAAGTAAGGGCTCGTTCTGCACAGAATTTTTTAGTTTTCCCGTCCAAAATTTTATCAATAATATTTTCTGGTTTCCCTTCTTCTAGTAGTTGGGCTTTAGCCAACTCCATTTCTTTCGCAATTAAATCATCCGATACATCTTCTGGCGTAGCCACTAATGGATCCATTGCCGCTGCGTGCATCGCTACATCTTTAGCGTGATCTTCTGATCCACCTTCAAGTGCCACTAACACGCCAATCTTACCATTTGAGTGAACGTAACCAGAAACAATATCACCACCTTCAATTTGTACAATTTCATCTAAAACAATATTTTCTCCAATTTCTTGAATTTTATCGGTTTTAACTTCTTCAAAGTGAGCTTTTGCTGCGTCTACACCCTCTGTATCTGCTTTAGCCGCTAGAGTTTGAGCGAGTTCAACGAATTTTTCATTTTTTCCAACGAAATCAGTTTCACATAAAAGCTTAACCATTGATCGTCCAGAAATCGCTACACACCCTTCACTCGTTGAGCGATCCGCTTTATCGGCCGCTTTAGCCGCACCTCGTTTTCGAAGCAGTGCAATCGCTTCATCCATATCACCGTTTGCTTCTTCAAGCGCTTTTTTACAAGCCATCATCGCTACACCGGTTCGGTCGCGAAGTTCTTTCACCATTTGTGCTGTAATTGCCATCCTAATGTGGGGTTAGTAAATTTAGTTCACGCAAAAAATAGTAAACTTCCACCAAAAGGCAAATTTACCATTACAAAGTTAGTACTCATAAATCACCGCTTATGAGGTAACTATAATTTAAAATCTAAAAATCTAGCTGCTTAGCAATTTTACCAAACAACGGAAGTTCTCTCATTTCACCTTTGTAAGCATAATAAATAGCGTAAATGGCAAAACAAACATGAATAAGAACTACCAGATTATGAATCAGCAAATAAGAACCTAAAGCTAAAGAACCAAAGGCGCTTAAAACCCAACCAAAAATTAAAAAGAAGATTGTCATCACCAAACCTTGTTTACCATGAAAAGCACAAAATTTAGAAGCCGGACGCAATACCAACGGTAAAATACACAAAAAACTAAAATAGCCGATAGCCGCTAAAAATTTTTCACCACTTTCCAAGGCGTCTGGATCAACGTTCACAGTGACATTATTTTCTTCCGCTAAAACCGCCGATTGTTCTTTTATATCGGCGGCTTCTTGTTTTTTAGTAGCGATGGTGTTTTGCAAATCTTGCAACGACACGTGTTTTGATTCTTTAGAGTTTTGGTTCGACATTAAAAATCTTTATTTTGAGATTAACTCAAAGATTTTAACATATTTTCAAGGACAAAGCGAACCGATTTAACCGCGTCATCATTAGCAGGAATAACGTAATCGATGCCTTTTGGATTCGCATTAGCATCGGCTAGTGCCACAACCGCAATTTTAGCTTTTACAGCTTCATCAACCGCAATTCGGTCTGTGAAAGCATCAAGCACGATCACGGCATCTGGTTTAGATCGCATTTCAGCTACCCCACCGTATGAAGCGTCTAGTTTTTCAAGATCTTTTTTAAATTTAGCCACTTCTTTTTTGGTGTACTTCTTAATAGAACCATCCGCAAATTGCGTTTTAAGGTCTAAGTAGTAATCAACTCGACGACGAAGTTCTTTGAAGTTTGTCAGTAAACCTGGCGTCCATTTTTTATCAACGTAGTAAAGGTTTGATGGAGACACAAGTTCTTGAATCAACCACGCTTGTTGTGGTTTGGTTCCAACAAATAAAACTTTCTTGTTTTGTAATTTTAAAGCTTTCAAAAACTGACACGCTTTATCTAAACCTTCCGCTGATTTATCTAGGTCAAAAGCCCAAACTCCATTCACTTTAGAATGCAAGTAAGGTTTCATTTTTGGATTCCACTTTTCGGCTTTATGACCGACGTGAAGTAAGTTTTCGAACAATTGTTTAATGTCGTATGACATGCTTATTAAGGGTTAAAAAATAGAGAAACCACGACGAAATCTTCAGTCAGAAATCGGTGGAAAGCGTTGGCAATATAGTGATAGCCGCAGGCGAGGCAAGTTTTTTTTATTTTATAAAAAATTTGTTTAAACCGTGATTCTTTTTTGTTTTTAAATCTTTAAGCCACGAATGAGACTTGGGTCTAGTGGGCCCCAAGGCGAATGAGTACAAATTAAAGGAGGGGGGCTTACGGGGGGAACTATTAGTTCCAACCCGTACACTAAAACACCACTCGCGGTTGCAAATTCCCTCCCTTAACCTCCGCCATGCTAACCGTTTGACCGTCACATAGCACTAATACTTTTTCACCATTAGGCGGTACACCGTCAAC
>CAJQJI010000095.1 GCA_905478675.1 Candidatus Altimarinota bacterium | reverse complement strand
TCGAAGGTTTAATGGAATTTCTTTCATCCGTAGGGCTTTCCCGCTTAGTTCACGTAGGTAGTGAAGTTTTGCTTGTCGAACTTTGTAGGCTCGAATGACTTCAATTTTTACAATTGTTGGCGAGTGAATTGGGTAAGTTTTCTCAACCCCAACCCCTTCTGAAATTTTACGAACGGTAAAAGTGTCATTTACGCCATGACCCGCATTGGTCTTAATAACCGTACCTTGAAAGATTTGAACTCTCTCTTTGTTCCCTTCTTTAATTTTTTGGTGCACCGCTACTAAGTAACCCGGCTTTAAATCCGGCACTGAAGCTTTGCAAGACTGGTTTCCGAATTCTTGAAGTACTTTAGACATATTTAAATTAACATTAATCCGCGCGAGTATAGAAGTCTTCGCTTTCTGGTGCAAATTTTTTCTTTAAGAAACAAGGTGTTCTGTATCCTTTTTGAGTTTGTTTTTCAAAATCAAGTTATCTGAATCCGCAAATAGCGTCGCTACAAACTTATCTTTAAGCGTGATTCGGTATAAAAAGTCTTCTTTACTCATAACGCCAACTTTTAAATCACTTTCTTCGAATTCTTGATTTACGAATGATTCTAGGTCCTCAGCTGAAACAGTTCCAACCACAAATACATCGATAGCACTTTTGTTGCCAACGATAGCGCCAGAAAGAATGCAAAGTTCAATATCCCCCAACTTATTCATTTTTTTCAAAATGCTTTGGTATTTTTCATTACTCTTTCGAATAATTGAAGTGAACTCATGCAGCAAAGGAAAATGTGGATTAATACGATAATATTTTTTTCGGTTTTTTTCTCGAGATTTTAACATCCCGATGTTTTCTAAATTTTCTAGCTCACGTCTAAGTGAGTTTATCTGTTCGTCTAAGATGCGCGTAAGTTCTCGAATAAAGAATTCTTCTTCTGGGTGTAGCAAAAATTGTTGTAGTAATTTTACTCTCGCTCCGGATCCAAACATTTTCTTGAGCATTATTTTTGCGCAGAACAATTAAGTACAAAAAACTTATTCGTTTTTAATACTTCTGTCAATTTTTTTTGTGACACAAATTCTTAATAATAGTCTATGACTAGGTTTTGTTGATTACAATGTATACCCATGAACTCAAATTTTTATCCTGTCGTTCACAAATATTATTCATTATTGTTTGTTTTGATCAAGAATATTGTTCATACTTTTAAGTAATAAAAAAGCTCCCACGGGGAGCTTTTAGGTGAAAAGAGTATTTTCTATCTTAAATATCTAGGTCATCCGTTTCATCTACAATGTCTCTTTTTCGGCTTGCCATTAGCGATAGGCCGGCAAAAAATCCTCCAATAGCACCGATAGTAAGAATGATAAGCAAGGGGAAGAATAGACTACTTCCCCCCATGTAACTAAACCCAATCATAATTGTCGTCGCCATCTGAATATTTTCAAAACAGATGATGAGTCCGATAATGAAAAATATTGAAGAAAGTAAGGAGTAAATGTGACGCATAGATTTTTTGTTTTTTTATTACCCCATTATAGCTGTGCGCAAGAATTTGTCAATCTTAAGGTTTAATGTCGCTTTCTCCATTTCGGCTTGATGAGCATGGCTATGGTGGTCCTCGCTATCCTGTAAGTGCTGGTGTGCCAGGTGGTGAGCTTGAGCCATTTCGTCTTTATCAAGTTCGATGTTTTCTGTTTTTACAATCTCAGAGAGTCCGAGGAAGATTAACAAGTCTCGCTCCCCTTCTGAGGCTAGTTCTTTTTTAAAGGCGGCTTCGGTTTTTCCCATTGTTTGCCAAAAAGCGGCTGGGTCTTGTTGGTATTGTGGGCTTTGCTGAACTCGTTGCAGGCGGCTTCCAACTTCTCGTTCAACCCAACTTGCGGGTAATTCAGCTTTAACCAATTTTCCAAGTTCTTTGGTGTAAGCATCCATATCTTCTTTTTCTGCGGCTTTCTTTTTATTCGCTTCAATTGTGTCTTTCATTTGTACTTTTAGCGCTTTTAAATCTTGTTTTTTGCCGGTGATTTGCTCAATTTGCTCTTCCGTTAGGGCCTCTGGGTCAATCTCATTGACCGTGTGTAGCTTAATATCAAAAGGCACTGTTTTACCCGCAAAATCAGCTGAATGGTAGTCTTTTGGGAATTTAACTTTAACGGCTTTCTTTTCTTCGCCAGCCTTCATACCTTTGAAGGCCGCTTCCAAGTCTGGCAGAAAGTGTCCCATTCCCATACGGAATTTTGTTTTTTCGCCGTGAGTGTTCGGAATGATTTCACCTTTTTCATCTTTTCCGGCGAAATCAACTTCGACTAAATCACCATCCTTAGCCGCTCGTTTTACTTCTTTAGCCACTTCCATTTGAGCGCAAACCGTTTTTAGAGCGTCTTCAATTTCTTGGTCTTCGACCGTCACCTTTGACGGTTTAATTTTAATTTTTTTGTAGTCCCCCACTTTGACTTCTGGAAAAATTTCGACTTCAAATTTAACTTCCAGTGGAGTCTTAGTTGGATCCTTAATATCGACCTCAGGTTGATTTACGACTTGTAGTTTTTCTTGTTGAAGAAACTTCGCATAGGCTTTATCAACGGCTTGATTTAGTGCGTCGTAAGCGAGTCGTTCTTGACCAATAGTGGCAATAACGGCGGATTCTGGGGCATGACCTTTACGGAATCCTTTAATGGAAACTTCACTTTGGTAACGTTTGATAATAGCCGCTTGGCTCTTATCTAGAGTGGCTTTATCGATGGTTAGATCAAAGCTAATTTTTGAATTTGGGAGTGTTTTGTAGTTCGACATATTTAGGGTATTAATCGAACCGCATGCTAAGTAAATACCGATTTTTGGCAACGCTTTTGCTCTTAACCCTATTGCCAGGAGCCAGGCTTACGGCTACAGAGGAATGGCAGCCGGTAACTTTCTCCTCTATTTTAAATTTTGATACTTATTTAAGTCGTGAGCGCTGGAGAATAAAACCCGCCCATATACAGGTAGTAGATCCGAGTGTAGATAATGGGGTGGCTTGTTTTAGCGCTTCATTTGAGAAGTTTTTAACGAATGAAATTCAAGCTAAGCCCTTAAAAGTTAAATTTATAAAACCCTATGTAAACCGGGAATTAGAACGAGAAGGGCAAATTAAATTTAATAAAACACAGGACTTAAGTTTGTTTTTGTTACAGCAAGGCTGGGCAAAAGTCACCAATAATGAAACCGCTCCAGCGTCATACCACGAGATGCAATACTTAGCTCAAAAGGAACGTCGAGGGGTATGGGGCGAATGTGACAATTGGTATAAGCTGCGAGAACGACAAAGATTGAAAGGCAAAACACGCTATTTAAAGAAAAATCTAAAACATTATTTAACCGCTTCTAGTACTGGTTGGGTAAAGAAAGTGCTTACTCCAGAGCGCCTAGAAATGGCGGATGGACAAAAAATAAAACTTCAGGCTGTAAAAACTCCAAATGAAGATTCAGTGTTAAGTACTTGTTGGTCAGCGTTACTGGTTCAGGAGCTTGAAAAATTAGTGCTTGGGAAAAAAGTACGACTCGAGGGGGATCAGAGGCAACTGACACCCACCGGTCGGTATTTACAGCGTTATGTTTGGTTGGAGGGAAATCGATGGCAGTCTCCGCTTCATATAAATCACTACTTGATTGCGCAAAATTGGGCGCAGCTAGAGGCAAGTGAACTTAATTTAAAGTATGTCGATGATTTAAAAAGCGCCGCAAAAAAAGCGTCGTTAAAAGCCACACCACCGATTTGGTGGCAACAGTGCGCCGACCAAGTCGTCGCTCTTGAAACAGCGTCTGTAGAAGTGCTAAAACCAGAGTTTGATACAACCTGCCCCATTAAAGGGAATGTGGCTGGCTCAAAAAAGAACCCAAAGAAAACGTATCACACGCCTGCTTCTGGCTGGTATAAACGCATTGAAGCCGAAGAATGCTTTGTCGATGAAGCAAGCGCCGAAGCCGCTGGATTTGCGAAGGTGAAATAGATTAGCTGGCCATAGAAAGTTTTTTCTCTTGCGCTTGTTGTGCCGCTATTTCGCCTGTTAAATCGGCAAAACGATCTTTGGATAGTAACTGTTTTAATTTCTCGGCTTTTAATTTCGCGTTCCAGCTTTCTATGATAATCGCAGCTTTTTCAGGGCTGGCCACACTCTCGGGATAAAGTTTAAGGTAGGGTTTGAGTTGATCCTTTTCGGTGTCACTATATTCCCCTGTTTCTAACGCTTCATACAGCATTAAACGGTCTGTGGTTGTTTTTAAGATGCGAGCAAAGGACTTATAGTTTCCAGTTTTAAAGGCTTCCATAAGAGAGTCTCCCGTGGCACTGTATCCAAGGGCTTCTAGTTGTTTTGCGGCGGCTACATTGAGACCATAAGCGGTCGCTGATTCATCTTGTTCATCATTATTTGCGGTAAGCCATTCATTGAATCCTTCTAAATAAAACTCATTGTTCTCAAAATCCTTTGGCAAGTAGTGGTTTAAGGTTGAAAAATGATCTTGACTAAAAGTTGGATCAAGGGGCAACACGAACATTGTTTTTAAATGGAAGGCTTCATGTTTGGCGACATGATCCGCAAAGGCCGGGTCGTCTAAAACCTGCTCGGCTATATAAATTGTTTTTTCTCCATTGGTTTTAACAAAGCCAGCGGCGCCGGGCATTTCGGCACTATCATAAACAGCAAAGTTAAAACCAGCTCGCTCTTTTAGATTGGTTAAAAGCTTGGCTCTTTTTAAGTTTGTCTCCGCGTTCTTTTTTTCAGTCTCTAAGTCTAGGTCTAGTGCTCTTGTTTCTGGGTTTTGAACTAACTTTAAAAGTGCTTGAACCGCTTCATAGGTTTGTTCGGCTCGCTCATTGTAATCGTGGTGTTTAACCGCTTCCATTTTTGAGTGGGGTTAGTTATCTCAACTTAAACATCTGAACTATTGAGTCAAATAAAGACAAATAATTAATTAAAAAAAAAGATTAAAATAATTATAAATTGATTATAAGGTAAAATAAATAAAGTTTTGGGTTTAAATTCGCCCCAAGATGGAAAATTGGATAAACTACCTTTCGATATGAAATATTCACAACTATTCGGCAAACCGGTAAAGGAGGATCAAGGCGGCTCTGAAATGCGCAGCCACCAATTGTTGCAGCAAGCAGGCTTTATTGCTGAGTCTGTGGCGGGGCGATATTTCTTTTTGCCTTTGGGGTGGCGAGTTCACGATAAAATTAAAGCGGTGATTAAAAAGCGCATGGACGCCGCTGGCGGGCAAGAGATGATTACGCCCACCTTGCATCCATTGGAATTGTGGGAAGAAACCAATCGAACTAATACAACTGGGTTTGAATTAATGACCGTAGAAGATCGCCGTGGGGCCTCGTTTGCCTTGGGGGGAACGGCAGAAGAAATGATGGTGGATGTCGTGCGTAAACGACAAGTGAGCTATAAAGAACTGCCTTTTAATATTTACCAATTTTCAACCAAATTTCGTGATGAAGCCCGAGCCCGAGGAGGGTTGTTACGTGTACGAGAATTTGTGATGAAAGATGCTTACAGCTTTGATAAAGATGAAGCCGCTTTCGAAAAAACTTATAACGAGATGGCCGAGGTTTATACTAATATTTTTAAAGACTTAGGGCTTGAAACTAAAAAGGTTGAAGCGGATGGAGGCTATATTGGAGGCGATTATTGTCATGAATACCAAGTAGAAAGTGCTATTGGTGAAGGGACTTTTTATGAAACAGAAGACGGGAGTTATTGTGCGCATGAAGACGTAGCGGTATTTGAAAGAGATCAAATTAATGCCAACGATGAAGTATTACCCCTGGAAGTGATTGAGCAACCAGACTGGGTAAAAACCATGGAAGACAACGAAAAACATTACAACTTGCCCGCCAGTCGTTTTTTGAAAAATGTAGTGTTTAGGGTAACAACCAGTGAAGAAATTATCATTGTGACTATTCGTGGTGACCTAGAAGTTAATAAAACGAAGTTAGAAAAAGTACTAAATCTAACCGGACAACTAGAGCCAGCCACCGATGAAGACCTAGCGTCGCTGGGCACTAAGTCAGGATTTGTGCACTCTTGGGGGCACAAGGCGCGTTACATTGGGGATTTATCGCTTACCAGTGTTAAGAATTTTATTGGCGGTCAAAAAACAGAAACGACGGATACAAAAAACGTAAACTACGGCCGAGACTTTGAATGCGAAATGTTGGCTGATGTAGCAAAAGCCTATGATGGCGCTAAAACAGCAGAGGGAAAAACTTTAATTGAAAAAGTGGGGGTTGAAGTTGGTAACATCTTTCAACTTGGAACGCACTACACCAGTAAAATGAAAGATGCGACCTATATTGATGATAGTGGCAAAGGGGTCCCCTACTATATGGGATGTTATGGTATTGGCTTGGGGCGCACTATGGCCACAATTGCCGAAATTTATAACGATGAAAAAGGGCTTGTTTGGCCAGAAGTAATCGCCCCCTTCCAAGTCTACTTAGCTCCAATTGGGAAAAACCAAGCGGTTTACGATAAGGCAGATGAAATCTACAAAGCCTTGCTGCAGAAAGGGGTCGAAGTCCTTTATGATGACCGCCAAGATAAAAAATCTACGCCTGGACAGAAATTTGGAAATCATGAATTAATGGGGATCCCCTATCGCGTGGTGCTTTCTGAAAGATTACTTGAAAGCGGTGAAGCGGAAGTGGTGCATCGTGCTAGTGGTGAGACTAAAATGCTAAATTTAGAAGCCGTAGTTGATCATTTTTAAGTAGATGGAAATTTATACGGATGGTGGTTGTATTGGGAATCCGGGGCCTGGCGGTTATGCCGTGGTAATGATGAAGCAGGGTAAAATTGTGCATGAGCACAGTCAAAGTTATGCGCATACCACGAATAATCGAATGGAATATCGAGCCTGTTTATATGCACTTCAACAAATTAAGGCGCAAAACTTAACAGACGTTATTCTACATACCGACAGCAAATATGTAATGGAAAGCGTCACAAACTGGGGGCATAAATGGAAGCGTCTAGGGTGGGCCCGAAATAAGTCTGGTAGCGAAAAAATCCAAAACGTCGACTTGTTTAAGGCTTGTTATTTGTTAAATGAAGAATTAAACGTTCGCTGGGAGTGGGTTAAAGGCCATGCTGGAAATATTGGCAACGAGCGTGCAGATGTTTTAGCCAATGGGGCCGCCCAATCACCCGCTGGCATTATCTTAGAAGACACGCCTTTAGATGATCGCGACGAGAGGAAGACCTCCAATCAGATAGCCTTGTTTTGATTTTTTAAGTGGGCCACTCTGTTTGTTGTTCAAGCATGTCAGCTGAATTATAAAAAGTTTCACGAATTTTTCCGCACAAATACAGGCTGCCGGTAACAAGAATTTTATTATCATCTGCTTGTGCTTTTTTTAGAGCCTCTAGTGGATTTTTTATCGTTTCTCCGACTCCATGTATCGCTTGTAATTCCTGGGCGCTGTAGCAATCTGTTTCGCCTGATTCGGTCCAGATAATGTTTTTTGCATACGGAAAAATAAATTTTATGGCGTCTGCGTTGTGGCGTTTTTGTAGGCCTAAAATAAGTGTGTAAGGCCCTTTGTTTTTTTGTAGTTTTGTCTCAATTAAATACTCAAATCTGGGGGCGGAATGGGCACCATCTAAGCGGATTTTTTCATCCAATTTTTCCCAACGACAAGGTAGTTTTGTTGCGGACATTCTTATTGAATTAGAACAAACTATTTGTTCACATATTTTACGAGCTATTTTTTTGTTCAATTTTTGCTTTATGCCTTTGTTGTAAACAATATCAATTGATGAATTTTTATTTAATATTGATCTAAATTTTTGTTCGTATGAAGTATTGAAAATTGATTCATGAGTAAATATTTTAGACTTTGTTTCGGCAATATTTTTAAGCTTTGGGCCTAGTATTTCCAGGTGATCATCACCAATAAAAGTAAGCGCACAAAGTCGCGCTCCTTGCACCGCATTTACGGCATCAAATTCTCCCCCTAAACCCACTTCACAAATAAGTATTTCAATCCCCTTTTCGCAAGCAATTAAAATTCCAGCCAAAACCAAAATTTCATAGTAGGTCAGATTTAAATTTTCAGTTTCAATTAAATTTTTAAGACGAGCCAACGTTTCAGAAAAATCATTTTTAGAAATAAGCTGACCGTTCAAGCGAATTCGCTCATTTACAATTTGTAAGTGCGGAGAACTTAAGAGCGCCACAGACAGTCCTTCTTGAATAAGTGTCTGCTCGATATAACGACACACCGTCCCCTTGCCGGCCGTGCCTCCCACAATAACCCTATATTTAAAAAATTTATCTGGACGCCCTAGTCGATCTAAGGCGCGATTAACTTCTTCGAGGGATGGTTGTGCCTTTTTTCTAAAAAAAGCGGCCTCAGAGCTTCTTTGATTAAGCCACTCTAACATTACCGTGTAGTTGTTATCCATTAATAGTATCATAAATATATTTTAAGGCTTGGTCGAGACTGAGTTGCAAAGGAATGCAAAAAAGTTTTGCAGCGAGCCAAAAAATATTTATATTCTTTCGGCTTTAAGAAAGCAGTTGTTGGTGAAGAGCGATTAGCTCACGTTGGCAGAGACGCATCTGGTTTAGCCCAGGAGGTCGTCGACCGACAGAAGTTACATCCTTTCATCTGGTGAAGAGCGATTAGCTCAGTTGGCTAGAGCATCTGGTTTACACCCAGGAGGTCGCGGGTTCGAATCCCTCATCGCTCACCAGAATTAAAAAATAGTGTTAGGTCTATAAGGCCTGACACTATTTTTTTTAAGTTTCGTAGAAACTTATAGGGATTTGAACCCTGGGTTCGACGGTAAGCCCAAATCTTTGATTTGGAGTTGGACGCTTCGGCGAAAACGTTAGTTGAGCAAGAAGAATCCCTCATCGCTCACCAGAATTAAAAAATAGTGTTAGGTCTATAAGGCCTGACACTTTTTTTTAAGTTTCGCTCTTTGAGCTTTATTACTACTAGGCTTGCAGGGGGTTTTAAGGTATAATAACCTAATGCTTAAATGGAGATCATTCTTTAGAAAACCGGCCAAAGTTCCCAAGGGGCAACATATTGAGCCGCTTCATCACTATCACGTTCGTAAGCGGATACATCACTGGTTTGAGGCATATCCACACCCGAACCAGGCAAAAAGAATCCTTGATCGAAGTGTTTTTTATGTTGGCGCCCTTGGACCTTTAGTGACCTTGCCGCAGTTATATACCTTATGGCTTGAAAAAGATCCAAGCGGGCTTTCCTTGTTTACGTGGATTTCATATATATTTTTAGCGCTGTTCTGGATTACCTATGGTGTAGTGCATAAGGAGCGACCGATTGTGTTTACCTATTCTTGTTGGATTTTAATTCATCTGACTATGGCTTCTGGCATAATTATGTATAATTAGTGTATGAATACGCTTGAAGAATACGTCAGTCACAATCTTAATTACAAATCAATTGTTAACCAAGAAGGCGATGCCTTCGAGGTTAATGTATACCACTGGAATGAAGAAGAATTAGATGATGAAGGCAAACCAACCTGGGAACGCATTGCAGGGCCGTTTCCGGTTGAGAATTTACCGGCAGCAGAGGCACTAGCGCAAACCACCTTGTCTGATTTGGCTGGTGAGGCGGAAGACCTTGAAGTCGATGAGAGCGTTAATACGGTAATTGAGTCTGTGCTCGGGCATGATGATTTTACTTTTTTAAAAGTTGATAATTTTACGATCACGCATTTACCTTCACCTGAAAGTGAGGAATTTATTCCACTTACGTCTCACAAAGTACTGCTTTGTGGGGATTTTTATTACATTTTAAGTGATAATGATCGTTGGTGGACGGGGTTTTTGTATGATGAGGGACAAATTAGATGCTGGAAGACGTACCCAAATCTAGCCGCCGCCTTGGTAGCTACTAAGTAGTCATGGTAAAGAAGACAGCTGATTTACAAGCGATTAAAGGCGTTATACTGGTCTGTATTTTTATCTTTGGTGGTCTAACGGGTGTTGCCATCCTAATTTATGACTGGTTTAAGCGGTCGAACTATAAACCAAACACTTTAATTGAAGTCTCAACCGTCTTAAAAAAATTTGGCACCTTTGTTTGTGTTTTGATTTTGGTGAATTTCCTGCCTTTTATTTCAGTGGGAATAATCGAAAATGACGCGCTTAAAGCGTTATTACCGTTTATCGTGCAAAGCGTGATTGGCGTGGTTATAACACAAAAATACCTGCATAAATATAATATTTATTTAACCAGTGATCTTTTTTGGCAGGCGTTAGAGGGGCAGGATTTAGGGCGGGCATTCGCGGCACTTAATTTAGAAAAAAAATCAAAAAGAGACGCTCAACTGACAGCGAACAAAAAAAACATAAGCACTTTGCACTACGAGCCCCCTAAAACAATGTCTCCGCCGCCTATTCTAGTTGATCAATCCGGCGACAAAAACAGAGTAATCTTGATTATCTGTGCCGTCACTTTCCTATTAACATTCCTTGGGTATCAGTATTTTTCTAATAATTCTGAGGCCGTGCTAAAAAAGATCGAGCAAGCCGTTCATAATTTAGAGTACGCAGAAGGCTCAGGACTTACTCCTGAGACTTCAATTCTCCCGTCAGAATAAGTCGATTTTTGTTGGTTCCCACTGGCGTACAGGTCATAAGCGTGATCAAGAATTTATCTTTTGGCTGATTCAAGACTTCTACCGCGGTTGGCGAAACGACTTCTTCGGCTTTAATTTTATAAACGTATTTTTTCCCTTCCCAATACACTTCCACCGAGTCCCCTACTTTAACTTCATGCAATAAGGCAAACACGTCTTTGAACCGACCGTCATCCCAAGCGTAGTAAGAAGAGTGCCCGGTAAGGAAGAAATTTCCAAAGTTCCCTGGGGCGTGTGAAATTGGGTGTACAACCACGCCTTCTTGGAGTCCAGATTGAATGTTTTTTTCTAGCTGATTCCAGTTTTGGTGTTGTGGAACCGTAATTAAAGGAACATTTTTATTAATTCGTGGAATATATAAACGATTATCCGATGGATAAATCTTCATATCTTTGAAGACCTGAGCCGCTTGGTTTCGTGGTTTTAAGTTTTTTTGTCGAAAGGTTTTAGGGGCTTCTTTTTTCTCGACTTTCTCTAATTTTTCTTCCACCACAACTTCGGGTTTTGCCGCTGTCAGTACGTCTTCAGATATTTCTAAAACAGAGGCTTTTAATTGCCCATACTTAAAACCGGCAATTTCACTATAAGCACTACTATTGAGTCCAACGTGAACAATCCCGTAGATAAATAAGGTAAAGCCTAAGAAATACCCAATATCTTTCCATAACGGTCGGCGTTTTTCTAAATCTTTGAATTCGAAGTCTGACATAGGATTGAAGTAAACAAATCACGCGATTGTAATTCATTTAAATACAAGTGGCAAATACTTAGACTTGCCGCATATAATATTCTGTGTTTCTATATATAAATACAAAAACACAATTTATCCTAAGTGTTTTGCATTTAACCCAAACTTAGAACGCACAAGCTCGAGTTTGGCTTCGGCAATAGCTGACGCTTTTTGGGCACCCATTTTAAGAATTCGTTCCACTTCCGCCGGATCATTAGCTAACGCTTCTCGACGCGCACGGGCTTCAGCAAAATAGTCCCATACCAGTTCAAATAATTGTTTTTTAGAATCACCAAACCCAATATTCCCCGCGCGGTAATCGGCTTCAAGCTTTTCTAAATTAGGGTTTTCAAATAAACGATGAAACGCCATAACATTACACGTCTCTGGATCAATTGGTTGTCCCATTTCAACCGATTCGGTTTTCAGACTCATAATTTTTTTCTTCATGGTTTTTTCGTCCGCAAAAATCTCAATGGTATTCCCATAACTTTTAGACATCTTGGCACCATCAAGACCCGGAATCGTTTGTACCTCTTCTTTTATTTGCGATTCGGGTAATACAAAAGTGTCTCCAAAATGATGATTAAATTTTTGAGCTAAATCTCGGGCCATTTCTACATGCTGCGCTTGGTCTTTTCCAACCGGAACAATATCAATGTCATACAAAATAATATCGGCCGCCATTAAAATAGGATAGGTAAAGAGTCCGACATTGGCTTCCATACCCTTGGCGGTTTTGTCTTTAAAAGCATGAGCTCTTTCCATAAGACCAAAAGGGGTAATACACGATAAATACCACAGCATTTCTGTATGAGCTCTAATATCAGATTGTCGATAAAATATAGTTTTATCCGGATCAACGACCAACGCGAGCCAGTCTAAAACAGAAGCTTCAGAGTTGGTTTTAAATAATTCGGGATCTCTTTTGCTCGTAAAGCTATGGAGATCAGAGACAAAATAAAAACATTCATTCTGAGGATTATCTTGCAGTTCTTTGGCTTGCTTCATCATGCCAAAATAATTTCCTATATGAGGAATACCACTGGGCGTCATACCGGTTAAAATTCGGGTCATCGAGACTATATTAAAGATTTAGGGAGACCTCACAATTAAAAAACCAATTTAGCAGTCATTGCGCCCAATTGCTAGAATCTTTTGACACTCCCCTCGCTAGAGTGCTAAAATAAGAACATAAATTAACTATTTTTATCATGGCAAAATTACAACCACTTCTCGATAACGTCTTGGTAAAACCTTTAGAAGGTGAAAGCACTACGAAGTCAGGTATTGTGATACCTGACACTGTATCTAAGGAAAAACCAATGCGCGGCGAAGTTATAGCCGCTGGACCAGGCAAAATGAAAGATGGAGAAAAAATTGAATGCCCAGTAAGTGTGGGTGATATTGTGGTGTTTACGAAATACGCCCCAACCGAAATTAAAGTCGATAATGAAGAGCTCTATATTATGGGGTTTGATTCACTATTGGCGGTCGAAAAATAAAGCTTAGAAACTAGATTCTAGGTTTCTCATTACTTAACTCTTAAATAATAAACATGGCCAAAGACATAAAATACGGAAACGATGCCCGCGCTCAAGTAGCGTCAGGGGTAAAAAAATTAGCCGACGCGGTTCGCGTTACCATGGGCCCAAAAGGGCGAAATGTGATTCTAGAAAAATCATACGGTTCTCCCGTAGTAACTAATGATGGCGTAACCATTGCGAAAGAAGTTGAATTTGAAGATAAGTACGAAAATATGGGGGCCACGCTGGCTAAAGAAGTGGCGACCAAAACTAATGACTTAGCCGGTGATGGAACCACGACAGCCACAGTACTGGCCGACGCTATCATTCAAGAAGGCCTTAAAAACGTAACGGCGGGGGCTAACCCAATTGCTATTCAACGCGGGATTGATGGCGCGGTGCAAGTTGTGGTGGCCGAGCTCGAGGCTATGGCAGAACCGATTAATTCTGCCGAAAAAATTGAGCAAGTGGCGACAATTTCAGCCCAAAATCCAGAAGTTGGTAAAATTATTGCCGAAGTTTTTGAAGAAGTTGGGGCGGATGGTGTTGTAACCGTTGAAGAAGGAAACACCATGGGACTTGAAAAAGAAGTAGTTAAAGGGATGCAGTTTGATAACGGTTATCTTTCGCCTTACATGGTGACTAATCCTGAAACGATGGAGGCCGAATTGGAGAACCCAATGATTTTACTAACTGATAAAAAAATTAGTAATATTAAAGATATTCTACCTTTGCTTGAAGGGGTGGTAGAGTCTGGAAATAAAAACCTCGTGATTATTGCTGAAGATGTTGAATCAGAAGCGCTAGCAACTTTAATTGTAAATAATATGCGCGGCACTTTTAAAGTACTGGCGGTTAAAGCCCCTGGCTTTGGTGAACGACGAAAAGAGATGTTAGCCGATATTGCCGTGTTAACTGGAGGAAAAGTTATTTCGGAAGAAGTTGGGTTAAATCTTGAACATGCCACGATTGCTGATTTAGGAAAAGCCAAAAAAGTAATGGCGACTAAAGATACTTGTACGGTGGTCGATGGTGCGGGTGACAAAGAAATGTTGGCCAGCCGAGTAGCGGAAATTGAACGCGCTATGGATCGTTCAACTTCTGATTATGACACAGAGAAACTAGCGGAACGACGAGCGAAGCTTGGCGGTGGCGTGGCTGTTATTAAAGTTGGAGCTGCCACGGAAGTAGAACTTAAAGAAAAGAAACATCGAATTGAAGATGCGGTACTAGCCACTAAAGCCGCTTCGGCTGAAGGGGTGGTAGCTGGGGGCGGAACGGCGTTGCTTCGAGCCGCTCAAGTGTTAAAAGAATACCGTGGTCGAAATGCTGAAGAACAAGTTGGGATCGAAATTGTAGCTAAAGCCCTTGAAGCCCCAGTACGACAAATCGCTGAAAATGCTGGTTACGAAGGTTCTGTGGTTGTAAACGATGTCTTGGCGGCAAAGAATGTACACGACGGTTTTGATGCGGCTGAAGGGGGTGTTAAAGATTTGGTGAAAGCCGGAATTATTGATCCGAAGAAAGTAACTCGGAGCGCGTTACAAAATGCGGCCTCCATTGCGGCAACTTTCTTAACAACAGAAGCCGCTATTACAGAAATTCCAAAAGAAGAAGCAGCGGCTCCAGCTATGCCAGGCGGGATGCCCGGCATGGGCGGTATGGGAGGTATGATGTAAGTATCTACCAAAAAGAAAAACGCTTCAAATATTAAAAAGACCAACGAATTTGTTGGTCTTTTTTTATATCAAACTCACCGGGCTCACATCAATTTTCACGCCCTTGGGCCAGTCATAATTTTGCATAAAATTTGCAAGCAGCGCTTCATCTTCACTTTTTAAAAACACATAAAACCAATACTTAGCGTGCAGCTTTGGAAAAAACGCCGGCGCCCACGTGGCTTCTATTTTAGCTTCTAGGTTTTGTTCTTTTAGGGTGGCAACTAAGTTTGTGTGTAGGGTTTTGCAGTGCGCAAAAGCGGTCGCCTTACTATGGTCAACCACAATTATTTTGGCAATACAGCTTAAAGGAGGCAGTTTTAATTTTTCATGCTCGTTATACTTTTGCTGCATAAAGCCCTTCGTGTCATGGGCTCTTAAAAAAGTAAAAAGCGGTAAGTCATCTTGATAGGTTTGCACTAAGATCTGCCCCTGAGTGTGGCGTCGCCCCGCTCGCCCAGAAACTTGTTCGAGTAGCTGGTACACGCGTTCTTCTGCGTGGTGATCTGGCAAGTGTAATCCGACATCAGCTAAGACAATACCAACTAAGGCTACATCGGCAAAATCTAACCCCTTAGCAATCATCTGCGTGCCCAGTAAAATACTTTGTGGGGTGTTTTTAAAATCTCTTAATAAGTTTTCAAAATCATAGCGACCGGTAATACTATCTTTATCCGCTCTAAAAAGCTTTGTTTTCGGAAATAATTCTTTAAGTTGTTGTTCTAATTGTTGAGTCCCCCACCCCCTAAAATTAAATTCTGCTTTTTTACAAGTTGGACAGCATTTAGGAAAATTTTTCATGGCGCCACATACATGGCAAATCAGCAGGCTACGATTCCCACTACGGTGCAACTTGAGCGACATATCGCAGTGATCACATCCAAAAGCATCACCACAAAATCGACACATAGCCGAACCTGCAAAACCACGTTTATTTAAAAATAAAACGACTTGTTTTTTGTCCGCTAAAGCAGAGGCAATAGCCTGTTCTAATTTTTTAGAAATTGGTGCAAAATTCCCGCGTTTCGCTTCTTGTTTTAAATCGACTATTTCAATATTTGGGAGGGCTGTTTTATGAACGCGGTCTGGCAGTTCTACTAAGTCTAAGGCCCCTGTTTGGACTAGGTGGTAGCTTCTTAATTTTGGGGTAGCCGAACCGTAGACAAATGGAATATGTTTTTTAGCCGCCAAAAATTCAACCACCTCGTGGGTCCAAAAACGAGGATTAAATTCATTTTTAAACGTCCATTCATGTTCTTCGTCTACCACGATAGCCGCTAGCTTAGGCATAGGCACGAGAACGGCCGATCGAGTCCCGATTAAAATTTTAATAGCCCCACTTTGAACCCGCGCCCAAACTTGTACTTTTTCATTGGCCGTTAAGTTTGAATGCCAGACGGCCACTTGGCCTGAAAACATATTATGAAATGCGGTAATAAGTTGCGGGGTTAGTGCAATTTCAGGCAGTAAAAACAAAAATTGAGCCGACTTGTTTTTAGCCTGTAAGGTTTTAAAAAACTGTTTATAGACTTCCGTTTTACCACTGCCTGTAACCCCCCACAATAATTTACCCTTATTTGAACTCACAATTTTTTCAAGCACCGCAGCCTGAGCGGGCGTTAAATCAAAATTTTGACTTTCTTCCGCGGGAGCAAGGTTCAAGCTATGCTCTGTTTTAATGGTTTTTTGGGCTTCCGTTAAAAATGTTTTTTTTACAAAAGTTTTATGCGTATTTTTAAACGCTGTAGGAATTTCGTCTTCCCACACTAAATTTTCTTGAGCCTGTAAAAACTCAAAATATTTTTTTTGAGTCGGATGTTTTAAAAAATCCACGGTAAGATCTTTATCTAAAGCCCATTGTATTTGGTGTTTAACGGGCTCGACTTTAAGCCAAAAAGCCTCTGGCACCATTAGCGTTAAGACTTTGCTTAGCGAGGTAAAATGCTTTTGACTTAAATGAGTCGCCAAGGCTAAATATTCTGCGGCTAAAAAATTAGTTTCAAGCACCTTTAATACTTCCGCCGTTTTAAAATCAGGCGCCTCAACCTCAGCGGTAATAATCCCAATTTTAGTTCGATTTCTAAACAGTACCTCCACCCGATCACCTGGGGTTAAGCTTGTTTGAGACGCCCACGTATAGGTGTCGTGTACTTGGCGTAAAGCAATTTGGTAATAGCGCATTGTTAAGTACTGCCACTTTAGTTAAAATAAAGCACGATGAAAGAACGAACTATATTAATTTTAAAAGCGTTAGTGGAAGATTTTATTGAAACCGCCAGCCCGGTGGCTTCTCAAAAATTATTAGAAAGTAATCAATTTAAAGTATCTTCAGCGACCGTTAGGAACGAGTTTTCGATGCTTGAAGAAGTAGGCTTAATTGTTTCGCCGCATGTTTCAGCAGGCAAGGTACCAACCGCTAAAGGGTATCGTTTTTTTGTGGACGAAATTCTACCTGATTTGGAAAACCAAAATTTCACCTCCGTAAATCAAATATTTACGTCACATCGTGAACAATATCGCTTAGAAAAAAGCAAAGAATCTGTCTTTGATGCTTTGCGTTTATTGGCACAACTTTCAGGGAATGTTGCCTTTGCTAGTGTTGAAAATGATCAAACTTTTTATTTAGGACTTTCGAATGTACTCCGAAGCCCTGAGTTTATGTCTGACCCCGAAAAAGCAGCTCAAATTGTAGAAATACTAGAAGGTCGTGAAAAATTTAGACGTTTTTTAAATGAAGTAGAAATAAAACCCGGTGAAGTAAAAATATTTATTGGGGAAGAAAATATTTTAGAAGAAATTTCTAGTTGTACTTTATTAGTTACAAAATTTAAAACAGCCAATGCGGAAGGGGCTTTTGGTATTCTCGGTCCAATGCGAATGAAATATGGCTACAATAAAGCCTTAATTCAAAATACGGCTGAAATTATAGTTTAGCTTTTGAGTAAAAAAGCCCCGAAAATTGGAATTCGATTCCTGGTAAATCTAAAAGCAAACCATCATCTTTAACGGCAAGCTTATTAGGGGCTAATTCTGTGGATTTACAATAAAAGTCCCCAGCCGTTAAATGCTGTTCAGCCCAAACTTTTAAACCAGGAGAAGCGGCTACAATCGGTTTTTCTTTAAAATCACTCCACGCCGCTAACACGAAGCCTGGGGCTGGGTCTTCATGAAAATCAAAAAGTGTTTTAGCTTCTCCTGGGGGGAAATAAATATAAACATAACAGGCATCTTTTGCTGTGCCGTTAGGCGTAAAATGATTTTGTATAAACAAATTTGCCAGTGTTTTTATAGGGGAAAAATCAACTTTTTGATTCTTAATGTCTAACGGTTTTATAATGTCGTTTGTGTCGTGTAAATAAGCATATTTATAAATATTAAAAGCATCTAAATTATCCGCTTCAATCATTAAATTCATGCTTGATATCTCAGACTGAAGAGTTGAATATTTGGAAGCCCCTAAATATTTTTCAATCTGCCAGGAAAATAGCGCCAGAAAAAATATAATAAGCATTGTAATGATTATTAATTTTAAAGGAGAATCGCCTCGCACTTTATTTTTTTTCATGATGTTTTTTCACTGTGAACGGTTGTCCCCTGCCTTATGAGTTTTCGGTTTAGATCGACGCCTTCAAAGTCACAATTGCTATCAATAACACACTGACTTATATGACAATTTTTAAGCGTCACCGATGGGTAAACAACGGTATCTATCAAAACCGAGTTTTCTATAATCGTATTATCGCCTAAATAGACTTTACCTTCAAAAGTGCCATTTACAACCGTTACCGCGGTTCCTTTTAAAATCGGTTCGGTTTGCAAAGTTTTATGAGCGGCTAAATAGGCTTCATAACTCCCCACATCAAACCAGTCACCAGGGACTAAAAGTCCATAAACCTTGAATTCTAAAGTTAAAAATTCGGTTATAATAGCCCCTAAGGCATCGGGCGAAGTTTCCGAGAATTCAAGTAAGGTAGGCAGTAAATTTTTACCAATCCCCATAAAGCCGGTTGATACAGCCGTTGATTTTGGAGTGTCTGGTTTTTCAATAAAACTTTTAATAGGAGCTATCGCGCCGTGCTCTGGTAAATCACCTGAAAATTCCACCACCCCAAAAGAACGAGCACTTTCTAAATCAGGGACTGTTTTTAGGGCTAAATGTACCGTATTTGAGCTTGGTTTTAATTTAGATAAATCAAGCGCCGGCAATAAATTATCGCCCGCCAAAACTAATAAATCATCTTCAATTTCATAATGCTTGATCGCGGTTGCGACAGCGGCAAGAGCCCCCAGTTTTTCAGCGTCACAATGGGTGTCTTCGCAAAAGATTTTTACAGGTCTATTTTGAGTAGCGAGATACGTTTTAAAATCTGGCTCAAAACGAGAATTTGTCAGTAAAAACACTTCCACGTCTGCTGGGATTTGTTCTAAAATATGAGCTAAAATGGGTTTCCCATTAACCAATAACATGGGTTTGGCTCGCTGCTCGGTTAACGGCCAGAGCCTTGTTGCAAATCCACCAGCCAAAATAAAAGCTTTCATTTATTGAAGAATTTGAGTTACGGCTGTTTTTAAGGCCGGAGTTAGTAGCACAGAAATCGGTAACGGAATAGTTTTTCCGCCAACGTTCACGGTAACTTTTAGTGCGTCTTTATCGGTCGTTTCATGTTGTCGCAATAAAGCTTTTAAATCTGCAATTTGCGCTTTTGTCGCGCTATCAGGAATGACGATATTATAAACTTGGGGTAAATCAACCGCCTCTTCGGAGCTCTTTTTTTCCTCTGGGTCGACAAATAAATGTTGCTGCGATTGCACCATTTTTAAATCCCCCACTTTCATTTCGTTTACAATACAATTTAACACCCCATCTCGATCATCAATTTTTCCTTGAACTCGTACAAATGCATCAATTTCCATTGCCACTCGAGGAATGGAAGCATACACCTTCGGAAAAATAGCGGCTTCAATTTTCCCAGAAGTATCTTCAAGCGTTAATATAGCCATATTTTTACCCGCTTTAGTAATAATTTGCCGACTACTGGTGACTAATGCGTGCAAGGTTCGTTGTTGACCTGCGTCTTCGGCTTCGGTTAAAGTGCCAATTAAGGTGCCGTATTTAGCAAAATAGTTTTTAAGGCCTTTAAGGGGATGATCCGATACAAATAGCCCTAAGCTTTCCCGCTCCCACTTTAAAATATCTTCTTTGGTGGCCTTGGTGTCACGCAGGGTAAATTCAATTGCTGCTTCGTCACTACCACCAAATAACCCCATCTGTCCACTTTCTTGTTTTAGCTGAAAATCTTTCGCAAAGCTGGCCAACTCATCCAAGCTATCAACAATAGCCTTGCGGTCCCCAAAGGCATCAAGCGCTCCAGAATAAGCCAAAGCTTCAAGCGTTTTTTTATTCATCAGTTTAGCGGGCACTCGTTTGGCAAAATCCTGCAGGCTGGCAAAATGTCCGCCCCGATTCCGTTCTACTATAATTTGATTGACGGTTTCTTCACCAAGCCCTTTAATAGCCGTTAATCCAAAGCGAATACTTTGATCTCTTCGCTCTTTATCTTCTTCATCGGCGTCCATTGACGTTTGGGCCGGGTCTTCTGCCTTAATAACCGTAAAATGACTCCCCGATTCGTTTACACTTGGGGGTAACACCTCAATGTTCATGGTCTGGCACTCGTTCATTTCTAATACAATTCGGTCGGTATTATTCCGATCGGTTGTCATCATCGCCGCCATAAATTCAACCGGATAATTGGCTCTTAAGTACGCGGTCTCATAGGCAATTCTAGCATAACAAACCGCATGCGATCGATTAAACCCATACCCAGAAAAGGGCACAATAATTTCATCAAAAATTTTAACCGCTAATTTCTCCGCATAGCCTTTAGCCATGGCTCCGTTAATAAATTTCTCTCGTTGTTCCGCTAAAATCTCAGCAATTTTTTTACCAATCGCTTTCCGTAAAATATCAGCTTCCCCTAAGCTGTAACCGGCAAATTCTTGGGCAATCCGTAAAACTTGTTCTTGGTAGACGGCAATTCCATAAGTCTTTTTTAAAATACCTTCTAAATCTTTATGGATATATTTAACTGAATCTGGTTTATGTTTCCCTTTAATATATTGCGGAATGTATTCCATTGGCCCCGGCCGATACAAGGCATTCATAGCCACTAAATCCTCTAATTCAGTCGGTTTTAGTTCTCGTAAATAACGACGCATTCCCGCGGATTCAAACTGAAACACGCCGGTCGTTTCACCTTCGGCTAACATTGAAAACGTTGGGCCGTCATCGAGAGGAATCGTATTTAAATCAAGCTCAATCCCTTGGGCCTGTTTTATATTCTGAATTGCTTTTTCAATAATACTTAAGTTCTTCAGTCCTAAGAAGTCCATTTTCAGTAGCCCAACGTGTTCTAATTGCTGGTAAGGATACTGCGTAATTTTAAGCTCTTCCGCTCCTGGAGCCCACTGTAGTGGCGCATTACAACTTAAATCATCGCCGCCAATAATAACCGCACAAGCGTGGACCGAAACATGACGCACGCATCCTTCTAGTTTCTTACTGAGTTCAAAAACTTTTTTTAAGGCCGGATTGGCGCTAACAAAAGTAGTAAACTCTTTTATTTCTGCGGCGTCTGCTAACGTAAAGCCTGGTTTATTAGGCAATAACTTCGTCATTTGATTCATTTGCGTGTAAGGCACCCCTAACGCCCGCCCTACATCTTTTAAGGCTGCTTTGGCGGCTAATGTTCCAAAGGTACAAACCTTAGACACCTTATCGCTTCCATATTTTTCAATAACATATTGCAAAACTTCATCACGTCGTTCATCCGAAAAATCGATATCGATATCGGGCATCGATATTCGTTCTGGATTTAAAAATCGTTCAAATAAAAGTTCATAATGAAGGGGAACAATGTTAGTAATCCCTAACAAATAGGCCACAATAGAACCCGCGGCACTCCCCCGGCCTGGACCAACAGCGATCCCATTATCCTTCGCAAAATTAATAAAGTCAGATGTAATAAGAAAGTAGGACTCAAAGCCCATTTTTCCAATAATACTCAGTTCATAGTCTAAACGTGTATGCGCCTCTTCTACTAAGTCCGGTCTCTTTTTATAACGAACCGGAATTTGTTCGGCACATTCTTTTTTTAATTGTGTGGCTGTGGTTTCGCCTTTGGGTACCTCGAAGTGTGGTAATAAGTCTTGTCCAAATTCCATTTCAAAGTCAACCGACGCCGCGATTAAAAGCGTGTTTTCCCGGGCTTTTTCTAACAAATCTGCGGGTAAATAATTCAACTCTTGTTCAACGATTGGCCAAGGTTTGAACCAGTTCCCTTGTAAAGGGCGCTGTCGTTGTGGATCCGTCGCTAACGAATTCTTACCAATACAATAAAGGGTTTCAGCCGCTTCTTCATCTTCAAGCGAGGCGAATCGGGCATCGGTGGTAACCACATACGGAATATTTAAATCAACTTGCTTAGCCAAAAAATTATTAAAGTTTTGCTGATTTTCATTCGGGCGAGCACAAAGTTCTAAATAAAGTTTATCGGCAAAACAAGTTTTAAGCTTTGTTAAAAATTCAAGCGCTTTATCGGCGCCTTGTTGATAGAATAAATTCCCTAAAGCTCCCTCAGCCGTTCCCGTTAAACAAATTAAACCTTCTTTGTGAGTTTCTAGTAAATCCCAATCAATTCTAGGTTGATTGAAAAAGCCTTCTAAATGCGCCTTAGAAATAAGCTGCAAAATATTCTTATATCCAATGTCAGATTGAACCAGTAAAACAATATGTTTTTCTTGCCCATCAATCGTTGGACGCTTCTCAAACCTAGAGGCTTCTGTTAAAAAAAATTCAGCCCCAATCAGCGGTTTTACTTCTGGAAACTTGGTTGATTGTTCTAAAAAATCAAGTAACCCATACCCCACACCGCTATCAGTTAGGGCAACCCCTGGGCAATCATGTTTTTGCGCGACTTCTAAAATCTGTTTTGGCGGCATGGTACCCGCTAAAATAGAATAAAAAGAATGAGTATGAAGGTTTACGAAATTTTTAGGCATACGTACCTAAAGTATAACAGTTCTGTTTTAGGCTGCTAAAAAAATACGCTTAAAATTATCTTGGCAAACAAAGCGTTCTATATCTTAGAAATGTAAAGAAAAAAACGCCCCCTTCAATATATTTAAAAGAGACGCTTTTAGGCTCTAGCTTAAGTTTTTTATTTTAACTTATTGCTTCTTGGGTAACGATAATAAATCGGTCCCCTACTTTTAACGCATTACTGAGTTTTAATTTTTAGAGTATCTATTTCTGATTTAAGGGTTTTAATTTCAAGTTTTAAGTCTTCTATTAAGACTTGTTGTTCTTTTGTTGCTTCAACTAAGGCTGCAGTAATATTTCCATAAGTAACTGACTTTAAGCCCGTACTTTCATTCGTAGAAACTAGTTCTGGCAATACTTTCTCAACCTCTTGAGCAATAAACCCAATTGATGAACCTCTTTTTTCATCTTTCCAGTCAAAAGAAACCCCTCGTAAATTCCGAACTAAATCCATCCCAGAGAGTGTCTTGATATTTTTCTTTAGCCTTTCATCAGAACTATTAAGGTAGGCTGTCGCTTCAACATTCCCATTTGATTTAACAGAAAAAGCGGTTGTGGTGCTTGCGATGGTTCCAGCCGTTAAGCCATCCGCTAACTGAAAATCCATAGTAGCGCCTGAGGTTGAATCAACATTCACTGTAATTCGCCCTGCATTTCCGGTTACATCAGGCGTTCTAGCGGCGTGATTAAAAGTCACACTTGCATTCCCGCCACCATCATTTGTAGTAAGTGCGACACTTCCAGAACCTCGAGCCGTTTCAATCGTTCCAGAGGCTAATATTTTACCACCTACGTCTAATTTCTCTTGCGGATTGTCTGTTCCAATCCCTACATTATTTGCCCCATTGGCATTAATAACCGTTGGGCCCGCACCATAAGGTCGTAAATAAAGCGTATTACTCCCCCCAGTTTGTAGCGATGGTCCTGTGTTTTGTGATCCTGTGTATTCTCGGAAATTCATATCATTCCCTGTATTAGATAAAACTTCAACTGAGTTATCGGTACGAACTAGAAGGCTGGCATTGTTTCCTAAGTCAGAACTTGTTCCAATCGCAAAATTTTTATTGTTGTTTAAACCAAAGAACATTGATCCACCATCATTTTGTACTCTTATTGCTGTGTTAGCCGTTGAGCCAGAACGTTTAAAAGCCGCGACTTCCTCGACAGTATCAACCACATGTAAACGAACGGTTGGATT
>CAJQJI010000094.1 GCA_905478675.1 Candidatus Altimarinota bacterium | reverse complement strand
CCGAACCTACTCAGGAACACTCTACTGTTGCAAATATATTTCATGTACGGGACTATCACCCTCTGTGGTGGCTCTTTCCAAAGCCTTCTACTATATATAAACAAAAGATATTGAGGTCCTACAACCCCGATCCGAAGATCGGTTTGGGCTCCTCCCTCTTCGCTCGTCACTACTAAGGGAATCTTTATTAATTTCTTGTCTCCGGCTACTGAGATATTTCAGTTCGCCGACTTCTCTCCATGCACTTAATGGTTTTGGGTGCACAGTACACTGCAAGCAGTGTGGGTTTCCCCATTCGGAAATGTCCGGGTCATAGCGTGTTTGCCAGCTCGCCGAACCTTATCGCAGGCTCCTACGTCCTTCATCGAAAACATCAGTCTAGGTATTCGTTATAAACTCTTATGTAACTTTTTTCATTAGTATATTAAAATATTGGACTTGCTCTGAAAAACAATGAGCAAGTTTCAATAAGCATTCAAATTAACACGTTTCAAACAGATCACGTATTGCAGACACGTCTGTTGAAACAAAATATATGTATGTAAATACATCCGATTTGTGAAAGAGCCTGTCCAGTTGTTAGGTCTTCTGTGAAGAAGATTTGAGCCGAACAGCTGACCGATCTTAGACAGGATAAAAAAACCGTCAAGGGGAAAATGAGAGAATTTTCATAAAACCTTCTTAACGCCCCCCTAAAAAACAGCAAAATCCAATCCAGGACTAAGATAAAGCCCTTACGCATTCTAAAAAAAAGATTTAAAAGCCAGTATTTTCCTCAAAAAACAGCCAATTTATACCTATTATATACAAGGGGCCCTTTAGCGACTTAAAAACAAATAAGTCTTTTCACAATAATCCCTAAAACCGCCTCAAGCATTAAGTTTTAAAATAAAGATTTAACAACTTCCTTGCTCCACACAAACTCCCCCTTTATAGTTCACTCGACTTCTAAAAATAAATTATATGAATCGATTCTTTAGCTACTTACTACTGCTTACGTTAACGCTTTCTAGCTTTGCTGAAGCCGCCTACCGCGACATTCCGACTACGTCTAAACTAACGCCAACCCTTGATCGACTCATCGAAAACGGGGCGCTAGAAGGCGAAGGCTTTTTCCGAGCCGATACCCCGGTTCCCCAAACAATGTTTTGGCAAATTGTTACCGCTGATACTGGCTTTAGCCCCGAATTTGCTACCTTTGAAACCCCTGTCCCAGAAGGGGTAGATCCTACATCGGACGAAGCGCAATATTTACGAGAAGCCATTCGTCGTGGCTGGCTAGACACAGAAGCCCCTTATAATGGGCTTGATTCAATTAAACGCAGCCAAGCCATTAAAATTTTAGTAGAAAGCAAGGGCATCATGCCTCCTAAGCTCGTCTCTTCTAAATTCCGAGAGCTCTCTTCAGGCGTTTCAAGACTGGCTAAATACTATCCTCATATTGAAGCCGCTTACGCTTCTGGCATGCTAAAAGACTACCAAGTAGACCCATTTCGCCCTCAAGAAGAACTAACCCGTCGCGAATTAATTACTTGGATTCAACAATGGACTGAAAATGGTTCTAAAAAAGAATCGACCCTTACCCCAGCCGCTCAAAACAATCGAACCGAAGAATTTCCGTACCAAAGAAGAACCACAACAAATACCGGATCAAACTCCACCGGTATTTCTATTTCAAATACCGACCAAGGAACCCTAAACCTAAGTAACAGAAGCTTAGACATGCAAGTTTGGGATGCCGTAATTGCCCAAATCGAAAGCAAGTACAAGTTCTCAGAAAAATTAGACGATGACAGACGAGCCGACATGATTAACGCTGGTATTGCCGGTCTAGTCGAGGCCTTAGATGACAAATACAGTAACTACGTTACGCCAGACAAGTCAGAAGAATTTCTTGAAGGACTAGAAGGGGAATTTGATGGTATTGGGGCGTACGTAGAAATGATCGATGAAAAATTCACCATTACGTCCCCTATTAAAGGAAGTCCGGCCGAAAAAGCTGGCCTTAAAGCCGGGGACGTGGTAACTGCTGTAGACGGTGAAATCATTGCCGGTCAAGGCGTAAACGAAATTATTGCTAAAGTACGAGGCGTAAGCGGCAGCCCCGTAACCCTTACCATTTTTCGCGAATTCGAAGGCAGTAAAGACTACGTCGTCACTCGAGGTCACATCACGATTCCGGCTTTAACCCTAGAATTTAAAAACGGAGTTGCCATTGTCGGTTTACACCAATTCTCTCGTAGTAGTGGTCAAGACTTAGCTAAAATGATTACTGACGAGGTACTGCCTAAAAACCCTCGAGGGATTGTTTTTGATCTACGAAACAACCCAGGCGGATTTTTAACTGCGGCCGTCAGCGTTGGACAAGTATTCCTTAAAGATGGTCAAGAAATTTTCAGTGTTGAATACAAAGATAAAAATGCCACTTACAAAGCCGACGGAGACGGTGAGCTATCTGACTTTGATGGCACCATGGTTTTCCTACAAAATAAAGGTTCAGCCAGTGCGTCAGAGATTTTGACCGCTATGATTAAAGATTACGGGATTGGCCAAATCATGGGAACCGCCTCTACCGGAAAAGGGACCGTTCAAGAAATTGTAAGCTTCACTAATGGCGGGAACCTAAAACTAACCGTCGCTAAATGGCTAAGTCCTAAAGGCAATTGGATCAATGATGTCGGTGTCATCCCTGACGTTGAAATTACCGACCCAACCGAAGAAGAAAAAATAAATGAAGAAGACCGGCAACTTGATGCGGCTATTCAAGCCGCCTTACGCTAAAGAACTGAATGCATAAAGTTCGAACTCTAACCGCCAATAACGCCTTAGAGTTCGAACCGAACAAGCCCCCCAAAACCGAATCAAAAGGGATTCGGTTTTTTAATAATAAAATTTAAAAAGAGAGACCCATCTTAAACAATCGGTCTTTTTAGTTTTTTAATGTCACAAAAATTAAACCCCACGCGTTTAACTACAGATGTGCCAGAATCAATGAACAAAAAAATTGACCAACAATCATCATTCGTTACCCTATAATAAAGATAAACATGAATTTAAAAAAACAATTTTATAGAAACGGCTTTCCTAAATACTTAAACGCTTAGCACTATGTGGAAAGAACTTATTCTCGGTGTTACTGCGTTATTTAACCCTGGTGGAGACCAATACTTCCATGCGGAAGCTCTCACGCTCCCCGCTGGAGACATAACTATTAACACCCCCTTTGAATGGAACGCGGTCACCTTAATGACAAAAGATGGCTCATCGCTTCCTAAAATCAACTACCAGGTTAATGGAAATACGTACCCTTGGTATCAAGCCGAAGGGGCGGAAGGCGGAACCGAATCAGATTTGCTAGAACTACTGACCTTTGGGAATCTCCAAACGAGCCTGAGTATTTCTAATCCAGAAAACATAGAAGTAGTGGCACACTTTTTTAATACTAGACGCGAAGGCGAAAACCTAACCGCTCGTTTTGATGCTTTCGATGACGACAGCTACGACAACCCAGAAACCGGACTCGCGCCAACGTCACTTAAACCCGAATACATTACCCGCGAACAATGGGGGGCCGATGAATCTTTACGTATTTGGAATCCAGAACGTGGTTTTAGAAGTGCGGTACCAGAAGCCTTAAGCCTTTCTAAAACGCTTAGACCTAAAATCGTAGAACAGTTTGACGCACAAGGGAATCGTTTGCGTTGGCCACTAGAAGAAAACCAAACCACTCGAAAATTCATCGTCCATCATACCGGTGAAGTCACCGACGAAACACGAGACCCAATGGAGTTGATGCGCGCCATTTACTACTACCACACTATTACACGTGGTTGGGGCGATATTGGTTATCACTATGTGATTGATAAACAAGGAAACATTTATGAAGGCCGAGCCGGAGGTGCCACAATGGTAGGCGCTCACACTTCATTACATAATGTGGGATCGGTAGGCATTTCTTTAATGGGAAACTTTGAGTACGAAGAGCCAACCGCCAATCAACTTAAAGTCTTAACGTTAGTCTTAGCCGATCATGCTAATCGTTTTAACGTAGACCCGGCCGCTCGTAGTTACTGGCTCGGCACTAATTCGTATAATGTTAGTGGCCACAACGACGTGGCTCGACAGGGGTATGGAACCGCTTGTCCAGGGAAAAACCTAAGCGTGCTACTACCCGAAATCAGAAAGAAAGCCAAAGCGCTTGCTACTAGTTTTAAAACGACTGATGCCAAAAGTGGCTTAGATTTTTTAAGCAAAAGCCGGAGCGCCCCACGCATCCAAAGACGGGTTACGTCCAGCAGTGTTAGCGTGAGTCCTATTGTGCTTTCCAGCCTCATTAAGACTGAGATTTTACAACGTGGTGAAACCACCACGATTCAGATCAACGTTAAAAACCAAAGTAAAGTTACTTGGAAACGTGGTGAAAAAATAGCCGTTACCAACATTCCCCAAGGCCTTAAAATCACCAATTTTATGGCGATTCAAGAAATGATAAACAA
>CAJQJI010000093.1 GCA_905478675.1 Candidatus Altimarinota bacterium | reverse complement strand
TAAAACTTGTAAAGAGCGTTGGTATTCAGACCCTTCGTATAGATCGAAAGCTTCAAGCTCGGCTTGAGTTACAACAAACACAACGCCTTTTATCGTCGGCGTATTATTTTTTGTCGGTATTAAAATCGGGTACACGGCACCGTCGGATAAAACATCGGCGAGTTTAAAGCCTCGAATCGAATCAGGGGTTGATTTAAGCGATCGTCCGAGGTGCTTTTGCTGAATTTGAGGGTCTTGCAGGGTGCCGTAGCTAAAAAGAAGTGCCATAATTGTTTACTTTAATTTAAATTCTACGCTTTTCGCGTTGCTTAAAGCTTAGGATGAGTTCGACTAACGCCTTGTGCTTAATCGAATATCTGGATCCCCGCCTGCGCGGGGATGAGTTCGACCAGCTACTCGAAAGCTCGTAGGGTCTCACTCACTTGACACCCAAATCTTTTTTAAGGGCGTGTACATGGCGCGCGGTAGCCGAATCGGTTCGGATCAACTCTTTTATTTTTTTTATGCCGTGCATAATAGTCGTGTGGTTCTTGCCGCCAAAAGCTTCGCCAATCGCTTCATAGCTCATTTTCAAAACTTCTTTACACAACCACCAACAAACTTGCCGAGGGAATACAATTTCTTGTTTTCGGGAATTTCCCAATAAATCCGTAGCTGGAATTTGAAAATAATCAGAAGTCAGGGTAATAATGTCGTCTGGACTTTTGGCTAAACCTCGACTGGCATCATGAGCACTAATTAAATCTTCTTCTGGGTTTAGTTTTCTGAAAATTTTTCCAACACTCTGAATAGTGGGGGAGAGGCCGCCTAAATCGAGTTCTGCGCCGACCTTATTTAACACGTTCTCTAGTTCTCTAAGGCTTTTTCGAGTATTGGTCGCAATAAATTCTTGTACGTCTTGTGGTAAAATTAAGCCTTGCGCTTGCGCTTTTTCTTGAATAATAGCCAACTTAGTTTCGTAGTTTGGCATTTGAATATCGACAATTAAACCCCAACCAAGCCGAGAACTTAAACGATCCATCATATCTCGTAATTGCGCCGGAGGGCGATCAGCGGAGAATACCATTTGTTTTTCTAAATCTCGTAAATCATTAAAGGTATTGAAAACTTCTACTTGGGTTTGTTCTTTACCAGAGAAAAATTGAACATCATCGATGAGTAAGACATCGGCTCGACGATATTTTTTTCGTAGTTCTTCTGTTTTTTTCTCACGAATGGCTTTCACAATTTCATTCGTGAATCGTTCAGCCGTAGTATAAATCACCACGGCTTCGGGTTGCCGACGAATAATTTCGTTTGCCGTGGCTTGTAGCAAATGTGTTTTTCCCAGACCGACCCCTCCATATAAATAAAGGGGATTGTATTTTTTCGGTTCATTGAGTCCGGTTTCAGCTACTGCGGTACAAGCGGCGTGAGCTAAGCGATTTTCTTCTCCTACGACAAAGTTGTTGAGGGTGAATTTAGGCTGAATAAGTCTGGATTCAAGACCGGCTTCTAGTCGAACTTCTGGCTGGCGTGGTAATTTTCTTGGTTTGCTTTCCGTGAAAACTTGCGGGGCTTGCGAAGCCTTGTCGGCTAAGCTTAAGTCAACTTCAAAAAATATTTTATCAATTTCAGGGAGGCTTTTTTGTAAGTTGGAAAGAATCACGGTCGAATATTTATTCTCGAGCCAGTTTTTGTTCATCTCGCTGGGGCAGCCAATCAAAACCGCACCGCCAGAAATTTCTTTCAAGTGTACTTTTTTAAACCAAGTGCAAAATTCCATACGCGAAATTTTCCCTGATAAATGTTGGAGGACCTGCCCCCAAACTTCGGTTTTATCGAGCGTCATAACCATTAGTTAGTGTAGATTAAATCGTTTCGGTCCATGCCAACCCCAATAACCTTAATGGGGCATTTAATGAGTCTTTCTAACGCCTTAACATAGTTCTGGGCATTAACCGGCAAGTCTTCAAAGGTTTTAGCTTCGTTTAAATCTTCTTCCCAACCAGGAAAGACTTCGTATTCAACTTCAAGTTTATTATTCGCTTTGCGCGTAGTTGGAACGGTTCTAATTTCTTGACCATCGAGTTTGTATTTCGTAGCAACTTTAATCTCAGAAACCCCGGTTAAAACGTCTAGTTTTGTAAGATTAATACAATCAAGACCGTTAAATTCGACCGCGTTGCGAACCACCACGGCATCAAACCAACCACAACGACGAGGACGTTTGGTGACCGCTCCATACTCACCGCCTTTTTCGCGAATTTCATCACCAAAGGCATCATCAAGTTCTGTTGGAAACGGACCAGAACCAACTCGAGTGGTGTAGGCTTTAGCAATCCCAATAAGCGTTGAAATACTTTTTGGAGGCACTCCAAGGCCCGTGCAGATACCGCCCGCTGAAACATTAGAAGACGTGACAAAGGGGTAGGTACCGTGATCAATATCTAGGTGGTGGGCTTGAGCGCCTTCAAAGAGTACTTTTTTCCCCTGTTTTATGGCATCTAAAAGCACTATACGGGTGTCACAAAGTAAAGGTTTTAAATCTTCTCGAACCGACATAATTTTTTCATATTCGGCTTCCGCATCTAATTCTATATTTAATGTGGCACTGTGAAATTCACAGTTTGACGTAATTTTTTCTTTTAAATGTTCGGTGTCTAGTAGGTCCTCACAGCGAATCCCTCGACGAGCAATTTTGTCTTCATAACAAGGGCCAATACCTTTACAGGTGGTGCCGATTTTATCTTTCCCTTTTCGTCGTTCTAGTTCGGCATCAATCGCTTTATGATAATCAAAAAGCAGGTGTGCGTGTAGTGAGATTTTGACCCGTTCAAGTACATTTTTTAAGCCAGAGTCTTCTAATTGTGCCACTTCAGCCCTTAAGCTCACCGGATCAATAACGGTTCCATTTCCAATAACACCAATGGTTGTTTCATGTAGTAAACCAGAGGGTAATAAATTGAAAACAAATTTTCGACCTTCGGTGTAAATAGTGTGCCCTGCATTTGCGCCACCAGTGCTGCGGCAAATAAAATCAAAATGTTCAGAGGCTGCATCGACTAATTTTCCTTTACCTTCGTCA
>CAJQJI010000092.1 GCA_905478675.1 Candidatus Altimarinota bacterium | reverse complement strand
GGCCACGCTGTTGAGCGTATCGGTAGCGTGCCGCGTATCGCCCACACGCAAAAACAAGTTATGTCGTTCATTTAGCTTTTCAAAAGCGGTTTGCCCGGTGGTCGTTAAGGCTTCGTTTACCGGCACAGCTTGGTCTTTAGCTGGACGCGATTGCGGTTCTGGACTCCCCGTTTCGGCCAAAAATAAATGCCGTGCGTACCAAGTGGTTTCGTGGCACAAAAACCCATTAATTTGGTCTAAAAACTCGGTCGGCAAGGCTTTAATTCGGTCTAATAACATGTAAAACAAGTCTTTAGACGCCAACACATCGCTCATAGCGCGATGCGCGTCTTCGTGCACAAATCCATAGTTTTTGGTTAACACTTCTAACGCAAAACTCGATTCTTTCGGTAACAAAATTCGAGCCAGTTCATGCGTATCCAGACGTTCGCAACCGTCTAAATTAATGTCATTCCCTTTCAAAAAATTAATATCAAAATCAATGTTGTGGCCCACAATCACGGTGCCTTCTACCAAGGCTTGCACGTCGTCTTTTACTTCGGTGAAATAAACCCCATTGGTATCAATTTCATTTTGATCAATCCCGGTTAACTGCGACACAAAGTCACTTAAAGGCGATTTATCGGGGATAATAACTTGGTCGAGGCGCCCAGTTTCTACCCCGTCTTCAATAACCACCAACGACACTTCAATAATAGAGTCTTTACTGGGTTCAAAGCCAGTGGTTTCGAGATCGAGAAAACAGTATTTCATTCCCGCCTATCATAGCGGGTAACGCTTAAATAACGAACCCCATTTAAACCGAACCGCCAAATGAGTGACAGATACGCTATTTTGTTTAGTATCGGTTTGATGAAAATGTCTGACCGAAGCCGACGCCTCGCTGGCACGATGCACCAAATTCTCCCTGAGATTATGCGCCCGCTGCTCGACCCCGATAAAATGGGGTTTGTGACCGTGACGGCGATTGAAGTCGCCGGCGACTTAGGCGTGGTAGACGTGTACGTACGCAGCTTAGGGGGTCCGGCCAGTTATTTAAAAGAACTGCAACGAATGGAGAAAAAAATCGCCCATTTGTTACTCCAAAAATTAGAACTCCGGCGCGCCTTTACCCTCCGTTTTAAACCAGACCAGTCGGTCAAAGCGGTCGAGAAATTAAAGAAATTAGGACTCTAGCTTACGCGTCATGCCTCAAACGATTGTTATTGCCACCACCAACCAAGGAAAAGCCCGTGAAATGCAGCTTTTCTTTGCCGCGCTAAAAAATTTAGAATGGAAAACCTTAGCCGATTTTCCGGCCGTGGAAGACGTAGAAGAAACTGGCGACACGTTTGAAGCCAACGCCTTACTGAAAGCTAAATACTACGGAAACCACCTCAACGCCGCCGTCATCGCCGAAGATTCTGGTTTAATTTTGTCCGCTTTCCCGGATAAATTCGGTTTAAAAACGCGCCGTGAACTAGACGCCAAAGACGACCACGACTGGCTTGACCAGTTTTTAGCCCTGATTCGAGACGAACCCAACCGCGACGCCACCTTTTATTCGGCGATCGCTTTTTATGATCCGCACACTACAACCGAAAAAGTATTACTGGGTCAAAGTGCGGGTGAAATTGTAGATTTTCCGCAATCACCGATTGAAGCCGGGATTCCGGTTTCGAGCGTGTTTTTACCCGACGACGCCGACGAAGTGTTTGGAGCGATGGATAAAGCCACGAAGGCCGAGTTTTCACACCGTGGGCGGGCCGCCGTGCAAATGGCCGCGTTTTTAAAAGACCTGTAAAACCGAGACCGGTCTCATGAAATAGAGACCGGTCTCGTTTACCGATGAGTTCGAACTTGAGAAAATAAAAAAAAGCCGCTCCCAAGGGAACGGCTTTTAGTTTTGAACTGTGTTCTAGCAATTAAGCAAGAGCTACTTGTTCGGCTTTAGGACCTTTGTCAGAAGAACCAACTTCGTAAGTAACTTCGTTACCTGGTTGTAGTTCATCAAACGTTACTCCTTCAAGATCGTTTGCGTGGAAGAAGATGTCTTTTCCTCCGTCTTCTGGAGAAATGAATCCAAATCCGTTCAATACGTTTTTGATAGTACCTTTCATAGTTTGAAATGGTTAAAAAATAAATTCCGCTAGTGATGGTGATAGGAATTTACTTTTTAAATTAAACCCGGCTAAAACGCGACGCTATTGGATATCCACCATAGGGGAGTTTAGAGAAATAGCAAGGGGAAGTAGGAGGAAATGGGTTTAGCGATTAAGAAAAATTAGCACGGTTTAATTTATACACACCAGCCCCCTACTGTAACAAAAAATTGACAGGATGAAATATTTCGCCAAGATAGACAGTGTGAACAAGAAACTATCCGACATCGCAGAAATAAACCTTGGACATACCTTTCGAGGTGCCATTCAAGCGGATGAGGCTGGTAATACAATCATATTACAGGCCAAAAACATAAATCAGTCCGGCGAATTAACCTATAATTTCGTAAAAACAACTCTCGAAAAATTTCCAATCCGATCACTCGTTCAACACGAAGACCTTGTGCTTTCGAATCGAGGCACCTTTCGCTCTGCTATTTATCGCGGAAACAATACTAATTTAATCGCCTCCTCGTCGGTTTACCTGATTCGAGTCAAAAAAGACGAAAGAGTAAAAGTACTACCAGAATATTTAACCATTTATCTGAATTCGAAAATCGGCCAAGCCCGACTAGAATCCATAACCAGCGGAACCTTGATACAGTCCTTACCAAAAGGTGTTTTAGTTAACCTCAAGATTCCACTTCCAAGCCTTAAAAATCAAGCAATAATTATCAATTTGCACCAAAATCACCGAGCTAGAAGTGCGCTGTATGAAAAAAAAGCTAAAATTCATAAAAACTTGGCCGACGCCCTAATCTCTAAACTTATAACTGCTTAAACCAAATGACCACAATTACACAAGAAAATCTCAACAAAATCCTTTGGAATGCGGCAGACTCATCGCGAACCAATTTAGATGCCGGCGTTTACAAAGATTACGTACTGGCCATGCTTTTTTACAAATATTTGAGTGATCTCTCTAATGTACGTCATGAACAATATCGCGAACGATTTAATGGAGATGAAGAACGAGTAAGAGCCAAAATGAAGCTTGATCGTTTTTATTTACCAGAAGGCAGTGCTTTTGATGAAGTTTACACTAAAGTTGAATCTGATGACCTTGGAAGTGCTATCGATAAAGCTTTCCATGCCATAGAAGAACATAATAAAGGCAAGTTAGAGGGCGTTTTAACTTCGCTTGATTTCAACTCTGAACATAAACTAGGCAAGCTCGAAACTCGCAATAAAATGCTTCGCCATCTGATGCACGATTTTTATAAAATTGATCTAACCCAAGTTGGCGGTGATTTGATTGGAGAATCTTACATGTTTTTAATCGAGCGCTTTGGAGCTGATGCTGGAAAAAAGGCCGGCGAATTTTTCACCGTACGAAGCGTTGCTCAACTACTCGCACGACTAGCACAACCCAAAGATGGAGCTAGAATTTGTGATCCAGCTATGGGTTCTGGGGGGTTGCTTTTAATGACAGGAGAAGAGGTAGAGCGAAATCATAAATCAAAAAATTATGCACTCTATGGGCAAGAATCCACTGGTAGCACCTTTCAATTAGCTCGAATGAACATGTTTCTTCATGACCAAGATTCGGCTCGTTTAGAATGGGGTGATACATTAAATCATCCAGCCTTACTCGAAAACGACAAACTTATGCAATTTGATGTGTGTATAGCCAATCCCCCTTTTAGCTTAAAAAAATGGGGGGCCGAAAACGCAGAATCTGATCCTTTTAAGCGATTTCATCGCGGTGTTCCGCCAAAAGACAAAGGCGACTTTGCTTTTATCACGCATATGATCGAAACCGTAAAACCAAAAACGGGGCGCGTGGCGGTGATCGTACCTCATGGCGTTTTGTTCCGTGGCGGAGCTGAAGGAAAAATCCGTCAGTCACTACTAGAAGAAAACCTTATTGATGCAGTCATTGGCTTACCTGCCGGACTATTTCAAACGACAGGTATTCCGGTGGCAATTCTTATCCTTGACCGAACAAGAGAAAAAGGTGGTGAAAATGAAGACAAAAAAGACATTCTCTTTATCGAAGCTAGCCGGGAGTTTGTTGCAGGGAAAGCACAAAACAGTTTATCAGCAGAAAACGCTGACAAAATTTACAACACTTACGCAAACAGAAAAGAAATCGAAAAATTCTCGCGCCTGGTTCAACCAGAAGAAATTAAAGAAAATGACTTTAATCTTAATATTACCCGCTACGTAGACACCTTTGAAGAAGAAGCGCCGATTGATATTGCCGCCAACTTGAAAGAACTAGCGGAATTGGAGCCTGAGATTGAAAAGCTGGAAAACCAGATGACGCAGTATTTAGAGGACCTTAATATTTCATAAGTATGGCCAAAAATAAATTAACCAGTCAAGACGAACAAACTGAGTTTCTTCTCTATACGGCACCAGGGGGAGACGTAAAAGTTGAAATATTCTTTCATGACGAAAATGTATGGCTCACACAAAAACGCATGGCAGAACTTTTTGGTGTTCAAGTTCCTGCAATAAACAAGCATCTCAAAAACATATTTGACGAAGGCGAGCTTTTAGAGGATTCAGTTATTTCCATTTTGGAAACAACTGCAGAAGACGGGAAAAAATATATCGTTAAATATTACAACCTAGACGCCATTATTTCTGTTGGGTATAGAGTGAATTCATCACAAGCGACACAGTTTCGAATTTGGGCCACTGAAAAACTGCGAGAGTTTATGATCAAAGGTTTTGTGATAGATGATGACCGATTTAAAAATGGCCAATACTTTGGGAAAGATTACTTTGATGAGCTTTTAGACAGAGTCCGATCCATTCGGGCAAGCGAAAGACGTATTTACCAAAAAATTACTGATATTTTTTCAGAATGCTCGATTGATTACAATGCCAAATCAGATATTACCAAAGACTTTTATGCCTCTGTTCAAAACAAATTTCATTACGCTATAACGGGTCATACCGCCGCAGAAATTATTCATGAGGGGGCTGATCACACCAAACCTAGGATGGGGCTTAAAAGTTTTAAGCATTCGCCAAAAGGGCGAGTTTTAAAGGAGGACGTCAAGACGGCTAAAAACTATTTACCTGAAAGGGATATTAAAAGGTTGGAACGAACCGTTTCGGCCTATTTTGACTACATTGAAAACCAAATCGAGCAACAGAAAGAATTTACCATGCAATCCCTCGCTAGTTCGGTTAACCGGTTTTTAGAATTTAATGATTACAAGGTGTTAGAAGGACGAGGGAATAAATCGATGAAGCAAGCGCATAAAAAAGCCTTTGCCGAGTATGATAAATTTAATAAAATCCAGGTTATCGAAAGTGATTTTGATCGGGCGGTAAAAAAATTAAGCAAACGTCAAAATGACTAACTCTATCCCTACAGACTGGAAACAAGTAAAAGCAAATGAGATTTGTAGCTTGATTACAAATGGATTTGTCGGAAAGGCCACCGATTTTTACACAGAATCGGAAGATGGAGTGATTTATATCCAGGGATATAATATTCTAGAAAATGGATTCAAATTTAACGGAGTCAAAAAAGTAACAAGGGACTTTCATAAAAAAAACTCAAAATCTAATTTAAGAGAAGGAGATGTATTAATCATACAGACGGGAGACGTCGGATTAACAACAATTGTTCCAAAATCATTAGCAGGAAGCAACTGTCATGCATTGATTATAAATCGATTCATTCAAGAAAAAGCATTCCCACAATATATGTCTCAATTTTACAATTCCCCAGTCGGAAGACATCTATTAAAAAGGATTGAAACTGGGTCAACAATGAAACATCTCAATGTAGGAGATCTTAAAAAACTAAAAATCATCCTCCCCCCTCTCCCCGAGCAACACCGTATCGCCGCCGTTCTGGAAACGTGGGACAAAGCTCTCGAAACCCTTACCAGAAAAATTGAACTCAAGAAAAACATCAAAAAAGGATTGATGCAGGACTTACTAACAGGAAAGAGAAGGATCAAGGGATTTGATGAAGAGTGGAAGACGGTAAAGTTGGGAGATATCTGTGAAATAAAAACTGGAAAAAAAGACAATCAAGATAAAATAGAAAATGGTGAATACCCATTCTTTGTCAGATCTCCTCATATAGAAAGAATTGATTCCTATTCTTTTGATGGTGAAGCAATTTTAATTCCAGGAGAAGGAAATATTGGAAAAATATTTCATTATATAAATGGGAAATTTGATTACCACCAGAGAGTTTACAGGGTTAGTGATTTCCAAAAAAAGGCTATTGGGAAATTTATTTATTTCCATTTTTTACAGAATTTCGCAAAACAAGCAAATACACACTCAGTAAAGGCTACTGTTGATTCCTTGAGGCTGCCTACATTTCAAATGTATGAAATAAATCTTCCCTCAAAAGAAGAACAAACTGCCATTGCTCATATTCTTACTACTGCAAATGATGAAATAACAACTCTCGAAAAGAAAAAACAAATACTCGAAGACCAAAAGAAATTCCTGCTCAATAACTTAATCACGGGTCAGATCCGCACGCCAGAAAATTTAACCGTTCGATACTAGATGACTAACCCCACCCCTACAGACTGGAAACAAGTAAAGCTTGAAGAAGTAACATCTAAAATTTCTGACGGACTTCATTCAACTCCAAAATATGTTGATAATTCAGAGTATTACTTCATCAACGGTAATAATCTTGTGAATGACAGAGTTGTTATTAACATAAATACAAAATGCGTCGATGAAAATGAATTTTTAAAACATAAAAAAGATATTGATGACTCGTCCATTCTTCTCTCTATAAATGGAACTATCGGAAATGTTGCTTATTACAAGGGAGAATCTGTTGTTCTCGGGAAGAGTGCTGCATATCTGAATTGCAATTCCAATATTCAGAAAGAGTTTGCTTTTTACTGGCTCAAGACAGCAAAGACCAAAAGTTATTTCGAAGGGGAACTAACTGGATCAACCATCAGGAATCTTTCATTAAAATCGATAAAAAATGCTAAGATTCTCCTCCCCCCCCTCCCTGAACAACACCGCATCGTTGCCGTCCTCGAAACATGGGACAAAGCTCTAGAAGCCCTCACTCAAAAAATAGAACTCAAGAAAAAAATCAAAAAAGGACTGATGCAAGAATTACTGACGGGGAAAAGACGATTGAAGGGGTTTGGTGGAGAGTGGCAGACTTTGCGATTGGGGAATATTACGAAAGCTAGAAGCGAACGAAATAAAAACCTTTCAATCGAAAGAGTTCTAAGTGTTACAAATAAAAACGGATTCGTTTTACCCGCTGATTACTTTTCAAAAGTTGTCGCTAGTAAAGATTTATCAAATTACAAAATCGTAAAAAAATATGATTTCGCTTATAACCCATCACGTATAAATGTTGGCTCTATAGCAAGGTTGAATAAGTTTAAAGAAGGAATATTAAGTCCTATGTATGTAATATTTTCTTTAAATGAAAAAGTTATTGATTCTGATTTCTTTTGGAATTGGCTATTTACTGACAGAACCAAGGCAAGCATTCGAGATGCTTCCAGTGGATCTGTTCGAGAATCTGTAGATTATAAAAGTTTTGCATCTATCAAAATCCAAATTCCTAAACTAGAAGAACAAACCGCTATCGCTCAAATACTTACCACCGCCGATGACGAGATCACATCACTCGAAAAGAAAAAACAAATAGTTGATGATCAAAAGAAATTCCTACTTAATAATCTGATCACAGGGCAAATCCGAACACCAGAAAATTTAACGATCC
>CAJQJI010000091.1 GCA_905478675.1 Candidatus Altimarinota bacterium | reverse complement strand
GTTTCGATCTTGCAGTAAATCCGCGGCTTCGGCGAAATAAGCTGCCCTTTACGCACATCAATGCGGCTTAAATTCAATAAGCTCATTACTTGATTGACCGGCTTTATATCGGCCATCGGTTCAACTCCATTTTCAATTAAACGCAGTTTTTCATGATGCTTTGATTCTATTTGTTGACGTAGCCAACTACGGGTTGGCATTGAATTGGCAATCACCACGTCAGCCTGAGCCCCAATTTGAGAAATTAACTGTGGTGGGCGCGTGGTAAAATCGTGCATCATCACAATCCAAGTCCCTTTCCAGCCCCAGAATTTTTTTAAGAGTAAAACCACCAAATGCGCTCGCGGTGTATTGGTAAAAATTTGAGTCGCTTGTTGCGTTTTAAGTTCGTGCTTTAGTTTTTTAGCCGTTTTAAGCAGTTTTATAAGGGCTATCGTTTTAGCCATTTTCCCCCCTTTAACAGGTGGTAAAATAAAGTCTTTTCGTTCTATATTTTCGGGTAAACGAGATTTATACAGAGCACACTGTCCCCCTAAAATCAGCGGATTTAAACGTCGAGTTTCGGTTGGGCTGAGTTCGTGTAAAAAATCGAGCAAAAAATGCTCGGCTCCCCCCATAAATTCGCCTTGGTCTAAAAACACAGTTCTTCTTTTCATGCAAAGTCGATTGTGATGATTAAACAAAAAAAAACAATCATTAGCCACCATTCATTTCGACTTCTAACTTCTGCCAAAATTCTTGCTGATAATACACACTTACACAGGCCCAAAACCCAATAGATAAAAGTATGATAGCCCCTAAATATCCTCCCCAAGGGCTTACATAAATGGGGGTCAGAGCCCCAAAAGTTTGAGCTATCCAGATTAACGTTGTAATAGCGGCCTCTAAGGCCCACGACCAAACCACCGCTAAGCCCCAAAAAGCGAGGTTTCCCAGCACAATACCGCCCGCCGCTAAAAACATAATCAGTGGCACTAATGGTTCGGTTAGTAAATTACTAATTAACCCGGCATAGGGGAAACTACCAAACTTAATAATCAGAATCGGGAACACTGCCATTTGTGCACAAAAAGAGGCTCCAATTAACAGACGGAGTGCTTTATGTTTAATAAACTTTAGCCACTGATACACCAAAGGCATCCCAAATAAAATCCCGGCCGTCGCGCTAAAACTTAACCAAAAACTTACATCATGCGTTAAAAAACGAGGATCCGCTATTCCCAATAAACTGGCCACGAGTAAAAAGAGGTTTCTGTATTCAATATTATAACCACTGGTTAAAGCTAAACCGGTTAAAACCCCAAACAAAGTCGCTCGTAACGCCGGTGGGTCTAACCCTACTAGATACAAATAAGCCCCGAGCATGATAAGGCTTAACCCGTATTTATACCAAGGCCCCAGCGGCTTTAAAACCAAACCAAGGGCGACTACTAACAAGGTTACATTGGTGCCAGAGACCACCAACAAATGCTGCAACCCAGAAGCCTTAAAATGAGCCTCTAATGCGGGCGGTAATTTCTCTTTAAGCCCGACTAACATCCCTAAAGCAACCGTCAAATGGGGTTTTTGTAAATGCGACTGCAAACGTTCAGTGACGAGAGCTCTCCAGGTTTGATTCAGGGCTTCACTCGCGGCTGGGCGCGTAACAATAGTGGCGCGGATTAAGCTTTGTTTCAAGCCCCATCGAGACCAATACGCTTGCGCGTTAAAATCGTCTGAAAAATTAGCAATATTACTTACCACCCCCGTGACTTGAATTTCATCACCAGCTTTAAATAACGGCTGTGGCGCATTTTGCCATAAAATTCCCGCCTTAAGCGGATGCCATGCGCCTTTATTTTGCCGCCAAGCTAAAATTTTTAAACGTACCGTCTGTTGACCGGCCCGGCTTAATCGAGTCTCTCCTTTTACGACGGCTTTTAATTCAATGCTTTGCCCCACTAAAGCCGATACGTTATCGGGATAAATAAAATAACTATAGACATTAGCATACGCCATAGCGAGAGCCAGAACTACCCCAAGAGCCGCCTTAAAAGCGAAACTTAGGCCGTAAATAGTGCCGACGAAGACCAGTAGGAAAAGACTGAGGGCTAAAGAACCCCAGGCACTTAAAATAAGTCCCAGCAAAAAACTAAGCAGCATTAGACGGAGTTGCTGTGTCGGGGCCATGCTGGCACGCTAGGAAGCCATTAAGCTAATTCAAGCCTAAGGCTTAAGCCAATCTTCATTAATCAAAGTAATTATACGGGTTCACTTTACGCCCACGAATACGTAGTTCGAAATGCAAATGAATTCCGGTTGGCCCAAACACGCGCCCAGAATTTCCCATTAACGAGATTAATTGCCCGGCTTGAACTGTATCTCCGACCTTCACTTTAACCGTATTATTGTGAGCATAAAGCGTTTCAACCCCATTCCCATGATCAATCGTAATATAATTTCCGTACCCATAATTCCAACCTTCGGTGCGAGCAATTTTAACCACCCCGCCAGCCGCTGCATAAATAGGCGTATTAAGGCTATTGGCAATATCAATGGCATAATGCCCTGAGCTATAGCCTTGGGTTAAGACCCCTCGGGTTGGACGAATTAAATCAACCCCAATAGAACTAATAGCCGCGGTTGAAGTCGCCGCTCCAGGACGATTTATCGTAGCGGTATAGGTTGGTGTTGTAATCACAGGTTTGGCTTCAACAAAAATTCTTTGAGCCCCTGGAATAAATAAACTTTGATCCACCTTCACCACTTTATTTTTTAAGGCATTATAAGCTTCAATTCGGCTCACATCTACCCCGTGAACTTTAGCAATTTCACCTAACGTGTCGTTCGCTTGAACTTTATAATACACTCCATCCACTGGGGGGATTTTCATTTTATCGCCTGGCTGCAAATTATCTTTCGCACTTAAATCGTTCGCCCACAAAACCGTGGAGACCTTAAGCCCAAATTTATGCGCTATTTTAGAAACATTATCCCCAATTTTAACGGTATAATAAACCGTCGCATCACGCTTTCGCTGTATAACCATCTGCCCCGTTTCATCTTCTACCATTGTTTCACGTAAGCCGGCCGTATTTACCCCAACAGAATTTTCTAGAAAGCCGGCCGCTCGCACTTGAATAAAGTCGTCGGTTAAAGCCGTCCCAAAGTTCCCAAATGGTTGCAAATTTTGTACGTAAGGCGGGCGAAAGCTAAAGAGAAAGAAACACAAAAACGTCAAACAAATCAGCTGGAAGCCGAAGGGAGAATGAAGGATTCGAGATATATAAAATCTGACCATATAATTTCTTGCAGAATATAGTTTTGCCCTCCTTGAAGTCAATCTAGCCTATTCCTGTAAATTGGCCGCTTCTAATTTTGCTTCAATCGCTTTCAACAAGTCTTCTTTTAAAGAATCTAAAGGGAAAACCTGTCCTGGTAATAGGATTGAACTACGTCCATAAAGGACGGTTACATTTCTAATTCGAATAGGTGGCCCCAAATCGAAATCTAAAGTCAGTAAATATTTTTTCTCAAAGCTCGCTTCAGTCACTTTCGCTTTAGTAAGTTCAAAATTCGACATTAATACATTATCAAACTTAGCGGTAACCCCTTGTTGTTCTAGTAGTTTTCGAATACTACTACGCTGAATACGAGCCGTTGAAGTCGCATTATTCGGTCCCTCATAAACTGGCTCGCCATTATTTTCTTCTACTTTTAATTTTTCATTAGCGGCGACTAATTGAGATAAAAACGCAGCAAAAGTCGAAGCTGTCGCCCGAGTTTCAGTCACTTCCCCGAGTTTCATGAAGGTGAATTTCTGCTGCTCGGTTTCAAGGGTTCCTTGCAGCGGATACCCCTCATAAAATATCTGACTAAAGGTAATAAATTTATTAACATCGTTCTCATTTACTTGAATCCGCATGCCTTGAATTTCCACGCCTTTACTTGATAAGAATTCCATTAGGTCCTCTTCCGTCTGAATACCGGTTGGTGTAAAGACAACCGGCACCTCTTCTTGTCTTTTTAGCTCATCTAACAAATTTTTAGCTTCTTCGGCTGTCTTATTTCCACTAATGATAAGTTCCATTTCTTCTTGAGAAATATCACCCAAACTTTGAACTCGAGTTAAAGTATCACGTTCTTTTTCACTAAACACGGAACGCCCTAAACTTTCTGCCAAAGAAGAAATATCTAAGTTTTTATACGCTTGCAGTAAAATAATTACTTCTTCTTGCCGAGTTCTAGAGTCTAGCAGTTGATCTAGGAAAAAAAGTAATTCTTGCGCCACCTCTAAACGCACCTCTTGCCCCAGCTCCGAGGCCTCAGAACGAAGTTGACGTTCCGCTTCTACTAAGTCTATATAAAGCTCAAAAATTAAACTATTACTACGTTGGTCATCTCGTTGTAGCAATAAACTCACTTGTCTTCGCGCTTGCGTCACGGCGGCCGAATCTTCAAGCGATTTAAAATCTAAATCATCAAATTCGTCTAAAATAAACTGTAGCTGCTGCTGTGCAGGCACAATGTAATTTTCTGTATAATATTTTTCGAACAAATAGTAGTGACTTTGATAGTCTTCGAAATTATTAATTTCAGGCGTTGGCCCCCACAGTAAACGCAAAGTTTCTACTTCTGACTCTTCTGGAAACGCCCCATAAAACCAAACTCGTTGCTGCTGAGCAAAACGATTCCAAATCGTTTTATACACAGGATTTTCAATAAAATAACGAGCCCATTCATTAGTAGACCGTACTTCTTGAAAACTTTCCCCCGCCTTCATTGCCGCCTCACTATCACTTTCAGCAAATGCAAAATAAACATTTTTAACCTCGGCTGTCAGCGTATCATAATGATATTGATTTTTGAAAGCATCATCCACCCCTAAGGCATAATAACGCTGAATATAACTCAGACCCGAAATTAATTTCCCCATTACGCTATTTGGCGCAAATCGATTTAATCCAGTTACACTTTCTTCCGCATAATGAATAATTTCATCTTCCCAAACGCCAGAAAGTTCTAACCCCTGAAGCAACGCTGATTGCAAAGACTCTAATCCCAAGGTTTTATCATCTAACGGGGCCAGCTTTAGCTCTTTTTTTAACTTGGTAAAATACAACGGGGCTAATAACGACGCTCGATTTTCTTTTAAGAGCGCCATGTAGCCTGGGGGGATAAGAAAAACCTCGGTAGCCCCTGGCAAATAAAGATAAACAGGATGATCATGCGCATAAATCACCGATTCTTGTCGCACTAGATCTCTTTTAAACACCGCCATACCTTGGGGCACACTGACAACCACTGGCCCAATCCGAAGTTGTCCCCCAGAAAGATTCGCCCCATTTAACTCGAACGGGGGCTCAAATCCAGCTCGGGCTTTATCAATATCCGCTTGTGCTTGCAAATTCGAGTTTAAAAAAACAACCCCTTCCTCAAGCTCTCGAGCCTGTTTTATAAAATTCAACTTGCCCCCAGGCATAACCATAAAAATTTCACCAGTTGCCTGTAGCCAAGCTTTAGGCTCCGTGCCATTCACGACCACCCGCTCACTTACAAGTTCTGAGGATTCGTACAAATCTTCTAAAGCCGAAACTTTATCAAAATTAGATTTTTCAACCCACAAAATGCCTATAAACACGACCATGGCTAAGGCCGCGGCTAGAAAGACTTGAAGGCTCGTAAAATATTGGCGCATAAATTCCCCTTATTATAACAGATTTCACCCGCTCTAGCAAAGGCAAAAACACCGTTTTAATTGGAATGATTTGCTTTTATGATTGTTTTATTTCAAAATCAAAATAGAAAAAAGTATAGTTACCTTTATAAACTTTATGAAAGGCGTCATTTTAGCGGGCGGTACCGGTTCAAGATTGTATCCTTGTACAAAGGTGACAAACAAGCATTTATTGCCGGTTTATAACAAGCCGATGATTTTCTACCCTATTGAGACCCTAAAAGGCTCTGGGGTAAATGAGATCTTGGTTATTTCAAGTCCAGAACATGCCGGTGATTTTATGCAGTTGCTTGGCTCTGGAGCTGATATAAACGTTAATTTCACTTACAAAATTCAAGATGGAGCGGGGGGTATTGCTCAGGCTCTAAGTTTGGCGGAAGATTTTGCGAACGGCGAAAGCTTGGCCGTCATTCTTTCTGACAATATTTTTGAAGAAACTTTCCCGGATGATGTCATGCGCTTCAAACAAGGCGCCCAAATTTTTGTAAAAGAAGTAGAAGACCCAGGGCGATTTGGTGTCGTTGAATTAAAGGAAGATAATACCGTTCGTTCAATTGAAGAGAAACCCAATTTCCCTAAATCAAAACTCGCTCAAACGGGTTTATACCTTTATGACAACCAAGTCTTCAATTACATTAAACAAGTACAACCCTCTAAACGAGGAGAACTGGAGATTACTGATGTAAATAACTTATACCGTGAGAAGAACCTGCTTAAAGCTCGTAAATTTTTAGGCATGTGGGCCGATGCTGGAACCCACGACTCTTTGCTTGAAGCCAATATTTTAGCGCACGAAGCCTTTAGCGGAACGAGCTTAAGACGGGAATTAAAATCTGAGACGCCAACCCTGAATGCCGTTTCTCCAAAAGTCACTATTGGCCTGCTAACTTGTAACTCTGAGGCGTACTTAGAACCATGCCTTGACTCATTGTTAGCCCAAGACTACGAAAACCTAGAGATTGTGGTGCTCGACAACCACTCTCAAGACAATTCGGTAAGCGAAATTACGACGAATTACCCGCAAATTCAACTTATTGAATCTGAAGAAAATTTAGGGTTTGGAAAAGGCCACAACCGAATTATAAATCAAACTGACGGCGAGTTTTATGCCTGTTTAAACGCCGATATGATTTTTGAACCGAACTTTATTTCATCACTTGTTCGAGCGATTTCTGAAAAGCCAATTTATGGTTCAGCTGGAGGCAAACTAAAACGTTGGGATTTTCAAGGCTACAACGACAATAGTGGTTCTGTGCGCGATATGGGCAAAACCAATTTTATTGATTCGGTGGGGATCAAAATGCTTAAAAACCATCGTTTTGAAGATTTAGGGCAAGGGGAGGTTGATTATGGTCAATATGACGACACGAAAGACTTATTTGGTATCTCTGGAGCCGCGGTTTTATACCGAAGAAAATCATTAGAAGATGTCGCTTTTACTAACCAAGAAGGCGAAAAAGAATACTTTGATGAAGCGATGTTTATGTACAAAGAAGACATCGACTTAGCCTATCGTCTACAATGGGCGGCTTGGAAATGCCGATACACGCCAAATGCTATTGCGTATCACGACCGAACGACTCAAACGCTTGGGACTTCAACGTGGGAAATTATTAAAAACCGAAATAGCAAACCAAGTCGCATTAACCAAATGTCATACTTGAACCACAAAATACTAGTACAAAAAAACTTTGTTGATGACTTTTCACTTGGCGTTAAAAGCTCTACGGGCTGGTATAATTTTAAAATGTTCATGTACTTAGCGTTATTTGAACAAGAAACACTCGCTCAATGGTGGAAACTTTTCAAGCTTCGTAAAAAAATACGAGCGCAACGCGACACGATGCCTCGACGAGTTAGCCAAGCTGAAATTGAAAATTTAATGGAAGCGTAGAGCCCCAAAAGCTTCGTGCGATTTTTCCCCGTACGCGTTCTTTTATTTTTTGGCCCTCAATGAAAATGCCCTTTAGATAAATTTTATTTAAAGGATTTTTTCTAACTCTTTCTTAAACGTTTCCACGTCTTTGAATTGCTTATAAACTGAGGCAAAACGAATAAAAGCAATTTCATCTAGCGCTCGTAGCATTTCCACTACATCTTCTCCAATATTAGTGGCGGCTATTTCTTTTTTCGCACTCCACCGTTCTTCTAATTCCGATAATTTTTCTCGAACTTTAGCCAAAGACACACGGCGTTTGCCACAAGCAATCATAATAGCTCTTTCTAATTTTTCTCGGTCATAAGGTTCTGTACTGCCGTCTTTTTTATGCACCATTAAGCTATTGGTTTGCGATTTTTCAAAGGTCGTAAACCGAAACCCACACTGCTCGCATTCTCGTCGACGCCGGATAGAGCTACCACTTTCAGACACTCGAGAATCGACTACCTTCGTATTTTCAAAATCGCAACTAGGACATTTCATTCTATAATTTTTTAATCTATTAAGGATCGTCTAAAAACTTAAATTAGCGTACCGTGTGTCGTTCTACAAATTTTTTTGCTTGTGGAGTAATAATGATAGCTAATAAAAAAGCTAACGGCCAAGAGCGAATAAAAGCCTGCCCCCAACTATTCCAAAAATCAGCTGAGTATCCTAAATTTATAAACGTTACAAACAGTGACATAAAAACACTCATAAAGGTCGAAACAATACCTCCAAGCACAAACCCTGAATATTTTTTAGGAATTTTCATACCTTAAAAATACACATTGAACGGCGGCTGACTAGCTTGGTTCATTTTAAATTTAAGCGCTTCTGGTACTCCCGCTAGGAATTGAACCTAGATTTTGGCCTTAGAAGGGCCCTATTCTATCCATTGAATTACGGGAGCGTAATTGCGCGTATTATAGCAGAAAAAAAGGCAGAGATAAACTATCAACTTTAGGGTTGTTAAACAAGTAGAGCCAAAACAATCTTTAACTAAATGAAGAGCGTTAAGGCTAAAATTTTATTTTGTTTTTTCTAAGGTTTTATTTGTACTTGATAGCAACCAAACACACAAATTACAGCCAAAGCGACGATATGAAAAACGACTAAACTCAACGCTAGATACAACCACATTTGTGGCGCCAGCCAAACCACGGTCATTGCCACGATCGCCGGTAAACTCCAAGCTAAAACCAGTAAACGACGCTGCCATAATGGTTTTTTATGCGTGTTCCACAAAGGGACTAAAACGACTGAACAGTTCGGACACTTTAATGTTTTAAAATTCAACACTTTATAGCCCTCCCAAGCGCTTAACGTGTGATTACAATGCGGACAATAAACGTTTTTCATTATTCATCGGCTAGAAAGAACGCGTTCCCCATGACCTCGGGTTCAAGCTCCATATCGTGCCATAAATGAAATTGTTCAAGTGCCTGGTGTACTAGCATTTGGTCTCCGGTAACGGTCCGCGCTCCAGCTTCGGCGGCTTCGCTTAAAAATCGGGTTTCTAGCGGGTCATAAACCATATCAAACGCCACGTGATGCGGCGTCCAAAAATCTTCTGGTAGAAGTGATTTCCATTCTTTTAGACCGACGGCCGTAGAGTTGATAACAATATCAAATTTATCGGGGTTTAAGGCGGTTAAAGATTCAGCGGCTTCAGCATGAAACTCTTCGGCCAAAGTTACCGCTTTTTCGGCGGTTCGGTTCCAAACCACCGTTTTCGCTCCGGCCGTTTGAAGCGCAAATAAAGCCGCTCGCGCCGCCCCCCCCGCACCTAGTAATAAAACTTTTTTTCCTTCTAACTCTGGCACTTCTGTTTGCAAAGCCCGTAGTACGCCCACACAATCGGTATTGGTACCGTGTAAAACTTCGTGTTCCCAAAAAAGCGTATTAACCGCGCCAATCACTTTAGCGGCTGGGCTTAGCTTTTGGACTAATTCTACCATTTTTTCTTTATGAGGAATGGTGACGGCCACGCCGGCGTAATCAATCATGTTGAGGCTTATCCAGCTGGCTAAGTCCTCTGGCTTTACTTCAATGGCGCTGAACTCAGCGTCGATAGAAAGTTCATTAAACCCAGCTTCATGCAAAGCCGGCGATTTAGAATGACTGATTGGATAACCGATAACCGCAAATTTTTTCATCAAATTGACCCTAGTAAAAAGCAAGGAACAATCAACGTTTAACTTTATAACTTAAGTACATAAACGGCGTGTCGAGTAGGGCCATCAGCACTTTAATTACATAGGTAGTGACAAACACCGGCCAAAAAAGTTCCACGGGGATAATGCCTTCAAACGGCAACCACGTGAACGCGGTTAAACCCACGACTGTAAAAATAAAGGTATCTACTAATTGTGAAATTAAAGTGGAACCGTTATTCCGCAGCCACAACATTTTATCGCCCGACCATTGCCGAATTCGATTATACAGCCACACATCCAACGTTTGCGCGATCGCGTAGGCCAGCATTGAACCTACTAAAATTCGAGGCATAACACTAAACAAGGTCGTCATGGCGTCTTGTGTGTAATCGGCGCTGTTAGGCGTGAACGCTAGCAAAACCTGGGTAGATACCACAAACAACGCGCTGGCCGCGAAACCGATGCCGACGGCCTGTAACGCCTGCTTTTTACCGTGATGTTCGCTCAGTAAATCTGTCAGTAAGAATAAAGCCCCGTAAAGTGCGTTTCCGCCGGTAATGGCTAAGCCGAATAAATCGAACTGCTTGGTGACAAAAATATTCATCAGCACCGTGTAAACGGCCACTAACGCAAACACATACGCCTTGCCTAAACGAAAGGCGATTAAATTCAGACTAAGGAGAAAGAGCGCAAAGCCGATAAAAAGGAGTTCGTTCATAGTCCACACTGCGCCTTATGCAACATCACGTGATCGAGGATGACCATCGCCGTCATGGCTTCTAAAATCGGGACGGCTCGTGGGACTAAAATCGGGTCATGCCGACCTTTAATTTCTATTTCTACGTTTTCACCAGCTTTGTTCGCCGTGGTTTGTTTTTGGATAATAGAAGAGGTTGGTTTAATGCCCACTCGGAACCAAATATCGTCGCCCGTTGAGATACCGCCGATAATACCGCCGTTGGCGTTACGTTGAGTTTTGTATTTGAGTTCGAACTCTTTGTTCGACTGGTGTTCGGAGTTCGAACTCTCAGAACTGACTACAAACGGATCATTGGCTTCACTGCCGTGCATAGCCGATAAATCAAAGCCTTCCCCAAATTCTATCCCTTTGGTGGCCGGCACGCTCATCATGGCACGAGAGAGCTCGGCCTCTAATTTCCCAAACACGGGCGAGCCCAGCCCAATGGGCGGATTCTGTACGCGCACCTGCACGCCGCCGCCAATCGAATCACCGCTGTTTTTAACGGCTTCGACTTTTTGCAAGGTGGCGGCAAAATTCGCTTCATCCGCCATTCGTAGGGGATTTTTTTCAATAAAGTCTTTATCGATCGTTTTAAATTTATCGGCGCCCACTTGGTCGACAAAGCCCCAAATATCGATGTTAAATTTCTCTTTTAAAATCTTTTTGGCCACGGCTCCGCCAATCACGCGGGCAATGGTTTCTCGGGCTGAACTGCGGCCGCCGCCACGGTAATCACGAATCCCGTATTTTTGATCGTAGCCAAAATCGGCGTGTGAGGGCCGAAACACGTCTTTAATATTACCGTAGTCTTTCGATTCTTGGTTTTTATTGCGAATAATAACCGCGATCGACGTGCCCGTGGTTTTGCCTTCAAATACCCCGGATAGAATTTCGCATTGATCGGCTTCATCACGTGGCGTGGTAATATGGCTTTGCCCTGGTCGACGACGATCAAGCTCCACTTGAATATCGGCTTCACATAATTCTATAAGTGGTGGACAGTTATCAATAATAACCCCGACCGCTTTGCCGTGACTTTCCCCAAAACTCGTAATTCGAAACAGATTTCCAAAAGTATTCATTCAAGCGCGACTATGGCTTATTTAAGCTTTTTTATCAAGACCAATAACGAGCCTGAATCTATAAAAAAACTGGAGTCACAAGGACTCCAGTTTAAAACTATTTTAAATTTTTAGCGGCTTAATTATCGAACGACCACTCGTTCTCGTCGAGTAATTAGGTCTGGGTTTTGATTAAACAATTGTCCTAAAACTAATTTTTTACTGTTTCGATCATTATTCGCTTTAAAGGTAATCATGTTTACGTTTTTCCCTTGTAAGCGAGACGGGGCTACATCAGCCTCTGGAACTACTTTCGCAAATTTGTTCACGTAACGAGCATCGTTTTCTTTTTTATTGATCACTCCAGGGTAAACACTGGTAACTCGTCCTAAACCAGAAACTTCAGGGTTATCATAAGCGAGTTCTGTTTTTTTCGTTTCAGTAATAGCTCGCGCTTGTTTTTTCTGGTTCCCTTCTTCCACTACTAAGACTTCGGGTTCTTTATCTTCCTCAATTTCAAACAAGCTTTTAATCACTTCTTGTCGATCAGAAATTACCACATCTTTAAAGTTAGCTTCGGTCCCTCGTCGTGGTCCACGGTAAACAATGTACTTATTAAGTAGTAGGTTTGGATTACTTCCCGCCATATCGGTCATAGCTAAACGTCCATGTTGGTACCCCGCAAAAACCGTGTAACCATTTCGGTTGGTGTATTGATTCACTTGGTACGGCGTACCTTCATTTAATCTTTGAGCAAAGGCCATACTTTCTTCTGTTGTCCATTGTTTTCCATTTACCACTCGATCTTCACGTTTCATTCCGGCTTGGAAACCGGCACTTGATCCGCCTTGCGCTTGTCGGATTCCAACGCCGTTAGAACCAGAACTATAAGCACTGCTCACTGAACTGCCTCGGTTTTGGTTATCGCTGGTATTAAGAATTCCACCTGCATTTTTCACCAAGAAAGTATTGTTGCCTTTATTGGTAATCACCACATTGGGATTATTTGAAGTCACCCCAGTAACGGTTCCAAAACTGGTAATTTCAATACCTTCAGACGTTACTTTCGTCGTAATTTCGCCAGATTGACTGTAAGCTGTAATATAAGTTGTTTGTGGCACACCGTTCACTTCAAATACTGCATCTGTTGTAATAACGGTTCCTTGATTACCCGTTTGAATTTCACCTTCTTCTACGTGTTTCAAACTGATGTTTGAAACTACATCCGCGGTAGTGATATTAAGATCTGTTTTCGCAATGTAGTAGGTTGGCGTTTTGGTTCCATCCAATTTGTACTTCGTGTTTGGCGCAACTGTCATAACATAATCCCCGTTGGCATCGGTTGAATCGGCACAAACTTCTTGCCCTGGGAAATTACAACTACTTCCGGCTTGTGCAATTGCGTGCACGTACGCCCCTTCAATTGGTAATCCTGTTTCAGTATCCACAACTCGTCCACTGATTTCAATTCCGTATTTTTGACTGTATACTACTTGTTCACCTGAAGCGTTCCCTGCTTTGTCACGAACATCCATGTTCACGGTGTAAGGCGCCAAATCAGGCACCATCAAGGTTGGCGCAAAACTACGAGTTGGAGCGGTTAACGTCACCATTTCATTAATCCCTGTATTGACGTTGTTGTAACGAACGTCAAATTGGTACACGCCTGAAACAGGGGCTCCGCCTAGAGGGTCTGTATCGTTGGTCCAAGTGTATAGATTGGCATCTGGTGCCGGTTTAAAACCAGCCGTCGCTGCCCCCCCTAAATCGACCATATCGGTTGGCACTGTTGGGGCTGTTTTATCAAAAATAACAGAAGAACCATTCGTCGTTACTGTTACTGAAGGGATTAAAGTATTCCCCGCATTATCTTTCGGATCAATAGCGAAAGCCACTAGACCTTCGACCCCATTGGCTGGATCAATAACCGCTTTCCATTTTCTCCACTGTGAAGGATTTCCAGCGCCCGTAGTACAATTTCCGGGAGCGCCCACTGGCCCAATGTTAGTAAATACAACAGCTTGTCCAAATAATGTCCCTGTTGGTGGATTATTATCTGAATCTACGTAATCACAAATTTGTAATCTTAAGATAATTGCATCGCCTTGTTTGGCGTAATACGTTGGAACATCCCCAAGATAAGCTGAAGTATCGGCACTTACTGCCTCGATTTTTACTTCTCTTAAAACTGGGTCGGTTCGATCAAATTTAACCTGAGAAGCGTCAGTCGTCGCGGTTGTGGTTGCACTTACATTCCCCGCTTGATCTTGCACAGCAAAACTAAATGGCACGACCACTTCAGAAGTTTCTGAACCATCAG
>CAJQJI010000090.1 GCA_905478675.1 Candidatus Altimarinota bacterium | reverse complement strand
GCGTTGCACCGTTTGCGGCAAATTGATAATCATCGGATTTTCTGCATCCGGCTCAATGACATCCATGACTCGGTGCACCACTTCTAAGGCGTACTCGATCTCGGTATCTGAAAAACTTTCCGGCGAATACTGAAATATAATTTTAGTATCTGGTAGTAAGGCTTGAGCTTTCTCTCGTGCCAATGTAGCCCCTTGAACCGCCAGTTCTGTAATAGCGTCTTTTTCTAAACCAAAAGTGTGTTCTCGCTGAACAGGATCGGTTGAATTGTAAAAATGGAAAATTGCCTGTTTCGCCCCTTCTAACGCTTCACAGGTTCGAGCAATCAACTCTGGACGACACTGCACCAATACCTGGATTTTAACCTCTTCTGGAATATGCCCTTCTTCAATCAAACGTCGGCAAAATTGGAAATCTGTATCTGAAGCCGAAGGAAAGCCAACTTCAATTTCTTTATACCCCATTTCAACTAAGGCTTTGAAATAAGCCAGTTTCTGCTCAATATTCATCGGATTCTCAAGCGCTTGATTTCCGTCTCTTAAACCCACTTCGCACCATATTGGGGCTTGCGTTATGTCTTGGTCTGGCCAAGAACGTTCAGGGTATTTAAAGGGTTCATGGTATCCGTATTTTTCAGCAGCAGGAGCAGTTTCTGACATTGTTTTTAAAAATTAGTTTATATAAAAAAAATCCCCACATCTTTACAGATCGGAGAGAGTTAAAGTTTCAAGTTAATAAAGTACCTCTTACCGATCGGTTAGTTTAAGCAGTAGGAGGTTGAGAACTTGAATTTTCATTTAACGAGTGGCATTATTAATTTTTAAAATTATTTGTCAAAAAATATTCCAATAAATAAAAAGAAGGCGTGCCACGGCCGTCATTCTCCGAATCGAGAATCAAAAAAAGAAGGCCTGAGTGAGTCCTTCTTTTTAGTTTAGATCCTAGGTCGCTTTTTTCAAAAGCGCCTCAGGATAGAGGCTGTCCCGACTCGCATACTCGCTTTGCTCGTAGCTCGTCGCGTCAGCCTCTACTTGTTTCGTTTTCGTTCGTTCTCGGTCAAATGTTTTTTCCGTAAACGAATATTTTCAGGGGTTGCTTCAACGTATTCATCGTCTTTAATGTACTCTAAGGCAATTTCAAGCGATACCGGAACGGGTGGAGTTAAATTTACCGCTTCATCGGTTCCAGAAGAACGAACATTTGTCAGTTGTTTTCCTTTCGTCGCATTCACCGTTAAATCTGAACCTTGATTATGTTCTCCAATAATCATTCCTTCGTAAATTTTCACCGCTGGGCCAATAAACAGTGGCCCTCGTTCTTGGAGTTTCCATAAACTGTACCCCACTGATTCGCCTGTTTCACCAGAAATAAGTGAACCCACCATTCGTCGTTCGATTTTCCCCATATGTGGCGCGTAGTGAGAAAACGAACTAAACATCGTCCCTTCTCCTTTCGTGTGGATAATGAAGTTTGATCGAATCCCTAATAACCCTCGGGCTGGCATTTCGAATTCCAACATCGTGTTTCCATTTTCAAGCACCATGTTTTTCATTTCCCCTTTTCGTTTCCCCATCATTTCAATAATTTTCCCAGACATTTCATCGGGTACATTGATTACCACTTGTTCGATTGGTTCGTGCTGAGCCCCATCAATTTCTTGCATAACCACTTCTGGTTGAGACACTTGCAGTTCAAACCCTTCACGACGCATCGTTTCAATTAATACGGCCAAATGCATTTCTCCTCGACCTAAAACTTTGAATCGGTCAGAATTTTCTGGGAATTCAATTTTTAGTCCTACATTGGTTTCGAGTTCTTTTTCTAAACGATCTCGAATTTGACGAGACGTCACTAATTTTCCTTCTTGGCCGGCAAACGGTGAATCGTTTACCATAAAGTACATCGCTAAACTTGGTGGATCAACCGTGATCGCTGGTAACGGTTCTGATTCCGCGTTTGAAGTAATGGTTTCCCCCACGAAGATATCGGCAATCCCGGCAATGGCTACAATATCTCCGGCCACCGCGGTTTCTGATTCAACCCGTTGCATCCCTTGAAAGGTAAAAATTTTAGAAATCTTACCGCTTCGTTTAGAACCATCCGGTTTAAGCACGGTAATATTTTGATTTACTTTGGCCGTTCCAGAGTGCACTCGGCCTACTGCAATACGACCTAAAAAGTTATCGTACGCCAACGTGGCGGGTTGCATTCTAAAGTCACTAGATTCATCATTATCGGCCGTTGGCACGTGTTCTAAAATAAAGTCGAGTAAAGGCGTAATATCTTTTTTCTCATCGGTTAATTCTTTCACCGCTACACCATCACGCGCTACCGCGTAAATGTATGGAAAGTCTAATTGTTCATCCGTCGCGCCTAGCTTTACAAACAAGTCGAAAACTTGGTCTACCACCCATTCTGGTCGAGCGGCTGGTTTATCAATTTTATTAATCACTACCACTACTTTTTTTCCTAGCTCTAACGATTTTTTCAATACAAATTTTGTTTGTGGCATTGGCCCTTCGTAGGCATCAACCACTAAAACAGTAACATCAACCGTTCGTAGTACCCGTTCAACTTCCGATCCGAAATCGGCATGCCCTGGTGTATCAACAATGTTGATTTTCGTGCCTTTGTAATTAATGGCGGCGTTTTTGGCGTAGATCGTAATTCCACGTTCTTGTTCTTGGTCATTGCTGTCCATGGCGCGTTCGGCCACTTGAGCATGAGAATCCTTCATTTCATCGGCTTTTAAAAGCGAGTCAACGAGGGTCGTTTTTCCATGATCTACATGGGCGATAATGGCGATGTTTCGAATTTCCATATGAGTTTGAGTTAAGGAGACCGGTCTCTATTTTTTAAAACACTTTTGGAGACCGGTCTCCAAGCTAAAAAATAATCCTTTATTTTTTACTTAGGATGAGGGGGAAGTCAAATTGATGGAGATGTGATAGATCTTTCACTGTTCAGAGTATTAATCTGGGTTTTAATCTTAGATTCAATCGTATTGGCAGAAAACACATCCTTAATATCATTTATTTCTTTAGTAGTAAGCACTGGTTCACGGTCTAACAAGCCTACTAATGATCTATTAAAATTATGACCACCATTACAAACCCAAACATGGCTTGGGCGATCTTTTAATTCTACAGCATTGGCAGAAAATGCCACCACTGCCACAAAGTGTTTCGGATCAACTTTAGCTGAAGCTAATTTTCTACTCACAAAACTTTTTGATCTTTGAACCTGCTTGAAGGGAGATTTAGAATCCTTAATTCTTGTATCACCAGATTGATAAGTGCGCCAAACGTAATCCTCTTCTACATACATGTTGCCAGAATAGTTTTTAACCTCAACGACAAAAACACCTCTTGGGTCAATAATCAAAAAATCAACATCACCGTACCCTGTATCAATTGAGCGCAGTACAACTGAGTTGGGTTTTAAATGTGCTTTAAGCGACTCATTAAATATTTCTTCTCCTTTTATACCCTTACTAAAACTAGAAATTTTTTTTTCTAATTCATGAGACCAATAAGCAAGTTTATACCCACATTTACTTGTAAACGAGGAAACCAACATTCCAAGTAAAAACATTCCAATCCCCAACACAAATTTTTCAATTCCCATTTCATTAAAAGAGTCTCCCATCCTAGGCACACTCCAAGACAAAGTTAAAGTTGCCAAAAGAAAGATCATAAAAAAAATTCCCCACAACTTAATTTGTGAATATAAACGTTGCTTTTCTAAATAAGTCATTAGATCATTCTACCACAACTTCAACCATTAATAAAACGCCCCGCTGTCATTCCTGATTTATTCAGGAATCTAGGTCTAATAACAACTCCCTATTAACTGGATTCCCGCCTACGCGGGAATGACAAGCGCTACTCTAAATCATCCAAACTTAAGTCCTTCCAGTCAGGATTCACTTCTTCAATTACTTTCAACTTCCATTCACGTCGCCATTTCTTGATTTGACGCTCTTTCGTAATCGCCGCATAAACATCCGTCGTTGATTCATACCAAACCAACCGGTCAACCCCAAAATCCGCCGTAAAACCTTCTACCAACTTATGTTTGTGCTGATACACACGCGCCACTAAATCAGAAGTCATACCTACATACAAAGTACCGTTTCTTTTACTGGCCAAGATGTAAACAAAATAGGTTTTCATTTTTATCTGGATTCCCGCCTACGCGGGAATGACAAGCTCTGTGGGAAGAATAAAGATAAGCCGATACCCTAAAAAAACTTAAAACATCTACACAAACTTTAAAGTCTTTAAGTTCACCCAATCTTCATTCCCCCCGCCCTAAACAAAAACCCGCCCTAACCGAATTTCATCATAACTGTATTCCCCTTTCAACTCGCGATGAATAAGCCCTAACTTAAGCCGACTCCCTTCATCATAATCCGCTTCAATCGCTGTTTTTTCAAGCGTGGCTACAGCCGCTTGCACCGCCAAAATAAGTTCGTCGTTTGGTCGTAAAGACGAACAATCTAAATCCGGATCCTCTTTCAATAATTTTTCTAAGTGGTTCACAATCGTCCCTTCCCCTAAACTTCGTGCTGCCGCAATTTCACTCAAACTTTTACCAGCTTTTATTAAAATTTTGGTTTGATCATAGGTAGAAACCTTCGACGCTTTTTGTACCACAATTGGTTTTTCTGCTTGTTGGCGATTAAACGCCATCTGCATAGGATCATTGGTACCCCCTGCCTTAAAAATAAATTGATCAAAAATAGTGTTCAATTGCTCGTCATCCAACTTAGCAAACGCCGCCTCACATTCGTCGGAAAGTGCTTGAAACCGCTTATCGGCTTTCAACACTAACGGATCGACAATCAACGCGTTCTGATTGCAGCCCAAAAGTTTCAATCC
>CAJQJI010000089.1 GCA_905478675.1 Candidatus Altimarinota bacterium | reverse complement strand
AAGAATGATAACATCGGTGTTCATCATTAAAGATCGTAGCACTTCGAGTTTCACCGTATAAGATTTACCCGCCCCTGATTTCGCAAAAATAACCGAGTTCGCATTTTCTAATTTAAAGCGATCAAAAATAATGAGTGAATTATTATGTCGATTCAGACCATATAAAATACCTTCATTAGACGTTAAAGACGAAGACACAAACGGGAAAGTGGTAGAAAGCGGGCCGGTGTTCATATTGCGTACGATATCTAAATCATCCGTACATTGGGGCAGGGTAGAACTAAAGCCTCGCTCGGTTTGGAATTCGGCTGGACGCGTTAAAACGAGTAACCCGCCTAAAATAGTTTCCAGTTGTTTGGTAATTAAATCGAGTTTTTCTTCACTTTCAGCGTAGACGCTAAAGTAAACCCCGACTTGAAAAAATCGTTCTTTCCCCCGTTGTAAATCAATTCGTAGATGTTCGGCATCTTCAAGTGCCGTATCTAGCGCGGTATCATTCGTAATCCCTTTGCTCGCTTTCATGTGAGCACTGGCTCGCATCTGCGTTACTTTTTTCCGTAAAATACGCATCATTCGAGCTGAGTCCGTTGGGTATACAAAGAGCGATAAATCAAACGTCGCGTCAAAATTAATGAGTTGGTTTAACCAATTGGTTTCGAGGTATCGTGGGTAGTTGTAAACGTAATAGGTGCGTACGTGCGAGTTATTAAGCCGAAGATTACGCGGGCTCACTTCAAACGAACTTGGGGCGATTAAATCTTTAACATTAACGGTACCTTCTTGATAAAATTTTTCTGCCGCTACAATTTTTTTACGAAGCTCTGGTGTTAGTTTTTTACGATCTTTTTTCGGGTCGTAATTTTCAAACAATTCCTCAATCGGATCACTGGGCGCTTTAATTTCAGGCTTGTCAGGGAGCGTTCCGTTTTCTTTTAAGCCTTTGCGAGCCGCGGCTTGGGCTTTATTTTTATCAACATGATTTTTCCACTTGCTTTTAAAACTACCAAGCACTCCAGCGGGCTTTGCCGGGGCTGGTTGTACAGCCGAAACGGGCGCGTTTGTGGCACTCGGGACACTCGGCGTGGTTGGCACGACCGGACTACTTTGAGTGCCGGTATTAGCCGTTGGTTGAGAGGGGAGTGTCGGTTTATTGTTTTCTAGTGTGTGGGTTTCGGTGGTAGCTGGGACCGTATTTTGCAGGCTCCCTAAACTTACCACTGGTTGTTCTTTGGTAAGGGTTTTACTCCCTGTTCGATCGGTAACCGGTTGCAAGCTGCCCGTAGGGGTTACTTGTGCTGGGGCCGTGGCAATTCCAGAGCCAGTTCCATTTTGGGTAATTTTAGCATTGGCACTGCCTTGAACCGAAGGTGGGTTAGTTTGACTACTCATATTCAAAAGATTATAGCAGAAAATCGCTTAAGTCGCAAGACACTTAAGAAGCTATAATAAACAAAAACCCAAAGCTTTATTTTTCCCGTGTAAAAATACAGAGGGGCAAAGTTTTGGGTTTTTGAAAGTTTGGTTCTCCGTTATGCCTACTTCCACCTACCGGTTTTTTGAAAGCGGGTAGAACGCTCTTTGTATTTGTTTTGTTTTTTTTCGATTTTTGTGAGTTGAAGGGGTGAGGTCTAAGGTAGCTGCAAGGCTTCTTTATAGCTCAACCTCTTCTATTTAAAGATGAGGAAGGGCCGGGAGAAACCTCGACTCTGCGGGGCTTGCGCGGAGTCCAAAAAGTGGGGGCACAAGGGCAAAGTCGAGATTTCTCCCGGGGGGTTTAGGGCACAACGAAATTTCAAAGAGTAGGCCATTGTACCATAGATTTTATTTAAATTCAAATATTAAAATTTAGTTTTAAAAACATCCCAGTCTGAAGTTCAAATCAGGCTGGGATGAAAGTTAAAGGCTTTAATACGTTTTAATCGAGGTAATGACGACGAACCGACTCAGGGTTCGCGTAGGCTTGGCAGGTATCAATTTCGTCTAACAACAGATCTTCATAGGCACTCGTAATAGAAGCCCCAAGTTTGTTTTTTAAGGTCGTATCGGCACTAAAAGCTTGGTAGGCTTCCCATAAGTTTCGTGGCAGCAAGGTGTAGCCTTTTTCTACCACTTCTTTGGCTCCATATTCATATAAATTTTCTTCAGTAAAACCAATAAAATCAATTTCATCTTCTAAGCCTGTCAGACCAGCGGCAATAAAACTGGCGGCCAGTAAGTAAGGATTACATAAAGGATCAGGAAACCGCATTTCGGTTCGAATAGCGTATTTTTTAAGATCGGCATTCGGAATAGCTGGGATTCGACAAGCGGCGCTTCGGTTTCCTTCGCCCATCGCCACAATACAAGGGGCTTCAAAACCTGGCACCAAGCGCGCGTAAGAAACTTCGGCCGAATTGGCAATCGCACAAATAGAACGCGCGTGCGTTAAAATCCCGGTTAAAAATTGCAGTGAGGCCTTTGAAAATTGTTTTTGGTCGGTGGCAGTTTCGTCATAAAACAAATTCTTCGTATCGTTTTGCACCGATAAATGGCAGTGCATCCCTGAACCGTTTCGAGACGGGTAGGGTTTTGGTAGAAAGGTAACATCTAAATCATAGTTACGGGCAATTTTATGCGCGACGAGTTTAAAGATTTGAATTTTATCAGCCGTTCGTTCGGCGGTATCAAAGCGCCAGTTAATTTCAAACTGATCATCACAGATCGGAAGAGCGTAAG
>CAJQJI010000088.1 GCA_905478675.1 Candidatus Altimarinota bacterium | reverse complement strand
CTTGGGAGAACGATAAACAACAGAAAAGCGATGTGTTGTTTTTGTGGGACATCGTTGACGAAGAAACCGTGTTGAAGGACTTAGGTCCTAAACCAAATATTGATGAAGCCCGTTTAGTGGGACGAGCTGTTTTGTGGCATGTTTCGCGAGAGAATCAACGGCAAAGTGCACTGATTAAATTAGTTGGTACGAAGCTTTATAAACAGCTAACGATACGTAATGTGAACACGGTTAGAAAGATTTATAAAATAATGCAGGCAAAGCGAGTTTGATTTTTTTTAATCTGTGTTTAGGATTCTTTAGCTCTTTAGAAGTGTCCCGAGTAAAGGCGGAGAGCGTAGCGCGCCTTTATGAGGAGAGGAGGAGGTAATGGCGTATTGGAAAATTATTTGATAAAATAATTTGTAAGAACGAAATTACCGACGACGAAGGCGCATAGTATAATGGTAGTACAAGGGTCTCCAAAGCCCTTGGTGTGGGTTCGATTCCTACTGCGCCTGCCAAGGAAAAAATAAGTTTTGGGCTTTCAAGCCCAGAACTTATTTTTTATTCTGCCAAGAATGCAGCGGAAGCGAACCCGGGTTCGAAACGAGGAGTTCAAAAAGAAAGCGCCCGTAGGGCATTTTCTTTTTGAACGACGCAGTAACGGCAAACGTAATTTAAAACTCAAAGAAGTATTCCTACTGCGTGGAAAACTTCATGAAGCCTATGGTTTTCAACACATAGGCTCCGACGAGAGATGCTTCGGTGAGCTTTAGGCGAGCAAGAAGATTCCTATGGCGTTCATTGGAATAAATAAAGCTGACCTCTTTTTTTATCGTGTTAAGCTGCTAGAGATTTAATCTCTTAAAAAACTAAATTATGAAATTTTTAAAAAAATTTTGTGACTGGGAAAAAGCACAAATAAAAAAGCCAGAAACCTTGGCGGCGGTTGGTATGGCCGGCGGGGCTTTGATTGGTTTCAGTCAAGATAATGCAGGCCTTGGCACAGCACTGGCTATTGCTTTAGGCGCTGGGGCTTATTTCGCAGTGAAGAATAAATAGATCTGATTTTTTTTTCCAACAGTAAGCCCAAATCTTTAGTTTAGCGCGGCAGGCTTCGGAGAAGTGTAAGCGAGCAATAAGATTCCTACTGCGCTTGCCAAGCAGACGTTTATTGAATTGCAGTTTTCTAATAAGGAGGCTATCTAAAAAGGGAGGTCTTCAACCTCTAGGGTTGGGGTGAATTCGCTAAGATCTTTTTTTAGTTTTGAGTTTAGTGGATGTAGAGGGTTATCTAAATAATCTTTAATAGTTCTACTGCCATTCTTTAGCCCTTTTTTTATTGCTGGCAGAAGTTTCTCCTCCTTAGCTTCTTGCGTTAAGTAGTCTCCAAATAGGTCCATTGAAAAACGTACTCGGTCTTCATCTTCAGATGTTAGGTTTTTTAAGAGCTCATTTATTAATTCTTGTTTTAACGAAAAGTCTTTTTTATATAAAATTTCTATTACCCAAGTTATAATAGCCGCTTGAGTATTGTATTTCCCATTAGCATAAATTTCTGCTTTCGAGATAGTTTTTAAAAATTTATTTTCAATTCGTAGTCGGGAGTCTTCGTCTATTCTATCCCAGTAATCTTCGGAAATGCTGACAAGTGATTTTGCGACCCCTATATCGCTTTCAGACCTTAATTTTTCTGATATAAGAGATAGTAAAGAGTTTTGGTCTTCTTTTTTTAATTTTTTAAATATTGCGTTCCAAACTAAGTTTAAGTTATGAGGAGGAAGCTCGTTTATTTCTTCTAATAATTTGAGAGAGGTCTCTAGCCTTTTTGAGCTTGGCACTTTAGAAATAATTATATCAACATACTTTTTTGTTCTCACAAAGTCTTCATCTTTCACTTGGTTTATAAATAGATCAATTGAATAAGTTCCTTTGGAGTCATCTAGTCTTCTTAATACAAAATTTATTAATAAAATTATTTCAATTGCTTCATCTTCAGAATCTTCGATTTTGGTGTGACTGCGTGGATTACGAATAGAAGAATATATGCCTCTTAAAATGGCTTCAGTGCCTTTTTGGATATTCTTTTCAGTGTCTGTGTTTAACCTATTTAGCTTTATTTTAGGATTACTACCCCCTAGAGCAGAGCCTATAAGGATATTTCCATCACTATCGAGGCCAGATTTTTCTCTTATAATGTCCCCAACTAGCTGGATAGCATCTAGAATTGATTCTTTGTATTTTTCATTAACAAAATTAGCCTTTATCGCATCCCATAATTTCTGGTTAACTTTATCTTTTAGATTCATTTTAAGTATTTGATACACGGTTAGGGATTGATACTATCAAATAGTCGTTTTATTTCAAAAAAATTTGGACAACGGCCAGACACTTCTGCCAACAAAAAATAACTTTTGAACCCTTTTGGTTCAGAACTTATTTTTTAGCCTCCTTAAAATTTCTCTCTACACTGTGTTCACCCACCCTAAAAAATTAAACTATGTTGCTTGAACCAGACTATACCAAAGAAATTTCTGCGGCTTTATCACTCAAACCTTTTCAGGTAGAAGTGATTTTAGAGATGATTGATGAGGGGGATACCATTCCTTTTATCGCGCGGTACCGAAAAGAACGCACCGGCAATTTAGACGAAGAAGATATCAGGGAAATTTTAGCGCAAAAATCTAAACGAGAGAGTTTGTATAAAGCTAAACAAACCGCCATTAATGGGATAGAAGAGCAAGCCAAAATGACACCGGATTTGATGGCCAAAATTGTGGCCTGCCAAACGCTGAAAGAAGTAGAGGCGATTTATAAACCCTACAAACTGAAAAAGAAAACCAAGGCGATGGTGGCCATTGAAAACGGGTTTCAGGGCGTGGCCGATAAAATTAAACAAGGCGCCGATGAAGCGATTATTAAAACGGAATTTTCAGCGCTTTTAGCCGATCATTCGTTAGAAGCAATACTTGAAGGCGCACAGAGCATTATTTCGGCCGAGATTGCTTCGGAGCCAAAACTGAGATCTTTTTTGAAACAACAAACGCTGAAAGATTCAGTCGTGATAGCGAAAAAGAAGTCGGAAAAAATGCTCGAAAAACTAAAAGAAAAAGACGCTCAGCAAATTCCTAAGTTTGAATTATATGCGGATTTTAAACGTAGTTTTAAAGCCTTGAAGCCCTACCAAATTTTAGCGCTTAACCGCGGCGAACAATTGGGTATTTTGAGTGTGAAAATTGATAAACCAGAAGCGGTTGAAAACTTTACGCAACAGAAATATTTCAGCGATATAGGGTATCGTGGTCCCGCTACTGAGCTGTTAGTTGCCGCTTTTAAAGACGGTTTTACGGTGTTATTTAAATCATTAGAGAACGAGATTCGGAGTGATTTAGGCGAGATGGGCGAAGATGATGCGATTGCTTCGTTTCGGTCTAATTTAGAAGCTTTATTGATGACTAAGCCCGAATACGGACAAGTAATTTTAGCGCTTGATCCTGGGTTTCGGGCGGGGTGTAAAATTGCTGTTTTAGACGAACTGGGGCGGCCGATTCATTTTGATAAAATCTTTTTGCATCAGGCTGCCACGGCTAAGGCCACTCTAGAAACACTGTTAGCCAAATACCAACCAGAAGTAATTGTGTTGGGGAACGGTTCGGGGGCGGATGAAACGTTAGACTTAATTCAAAGTGTCACCAAGATTCAGGTTTATATTGTGAACGAATCGGGGGCGTCGGTGTATTCGGCGTCTAAAATTGCCCAAGAAGAGTTCCCTAATCTTGATAGTTTAGACCGAGGCACCATTTCGATCGGGCGACGCTATATTGACCCGTTATCGGAGTTGGTAAAAGTGCCGGTAGAGGCCATTGGCGTGGGGATGTATCAGCATGATATGCCAGTGAAAAAGTTAGAAGAACGCCTTGGTTACACGGTTGAAGACGTAGTGAATCGAGTTGGGATTAATGTAAATTCGGCTTCAACGTATGTGCTGAACCACATTGCTGGGATTGATAAACGAGCCGCTAAAAAAATCTATACGAACCGGCCGTATGCGTCTCGAGCCGCGCTTAGAAAAGTGTTATCAGATAAAGTGTACGAGCAAGCCACTGGGTTTTTGCGCGTGCCAGAAAGTGCAGAAGAACTGGATAATACTGATATTCATCCTGACCAATACGCTTTGGCCCGCTATTATTTACAGCATAAAGCGGAAGGATCGATTGAAGCCATTTTTGAGGCCCATAAAGACGCGATGACAAAGCTTTACCCGGAAGTCACAACGCTGACGCTGGAATTTATTGGCGAAGCGTATGATAAACTGGGAACCGATGAACGGGTTCATTCTTCACACCGAAAAGCCGAAGAAAAAGTTGATCCAAGCTCAATTATAGAAGGTTCAGTAGTGTCTGGTGTGGTACGGAACGTGGTGGCCTTTGGGGCGTTTGTGGATATTGGTTTAAAGAACGACGGCTTGGTACATGTGTCGCAAATTGCCAATAAATTTATCTCCAATCCTGCCGATGAATTAGAAGTGGGGCAAAGAGTGAAGGTTAAAGTTTTGTCGATGGAGAATGGTAAAATTCAACTTTCGATGAAAGCCGCGGAAAGGGCGTGATTTTTACGGTTTTGACGTAAGAAGAAATTGATTTTTTGTTTTTAGGAGAATACGGTGAAAAAAACACTTTGGCCTTTAGTGAAAGGTGCTTGCAAAACGGTGTTTAAATATATTTTTTTAGTTAAGACCTAATAAAGATGAAACCCCTTTTCGACTTGGTAACCATAAAAAACGCTTTAAAACAGAATTGGAAG
>CAJQJI010000087.1 GCA_905478675.1 Candidatus Altimarinota bacterium | reverse complement strand
GCTTGGTTTATTTTAGTCATGTTTGTCCCTATTATTAATTTTATTTTTGGTCTTTATCTTCTCTTTGCAAAAGGGGTAGAAGGGGATAATAAATATGGCCCAGATCCATTAGCTCAAGCGTAAAAACCACTTTTGTTTCTAGCCGATATGAAAAACAGGGGCCTTATAATGGCTTCTGTTTTTGTAATTAGAGGCCGTTTAGTTATGATTGAATTTGTAATTTAAATACACACACAAATGCTTAAAGACATGTTTACGCTTTCTGGTCGGTGGGGGCGGTTAAATCGCTTAAGATTTTTTTTGTATGGTTTATCGGCCGCACTAATAGCGATGATTGCGATGGTAACGTTTGCCTTGCTTGGTTTTGGGGCTGCCGGGAGCGGTCTTGGTGGTGCCGTATGGTTGATTGGAATATTAGTTGCGATTCCTGTTTATATAGGGCTTCTCTGGGTGCAAATTTGTTTAACCGTAAAGCGTTTACATGATTTAAATCATTCAGGGTGGTGGATGTTAGCCGTGTTTGGGTTTTCTCTTGTGTCTGGTTTTGCTGATACGGCGGAGATGTTGGGCTTAGTTTTAAATATTCCAATTATTATTTATGGGCTCTACTTGCTCTTTTGGCCTGGAACCGCAGGGGATAATCAATATGGTCCGGATCCTAAAGAGGTAAGCTAGATAAAATAGTTTTTTCTCATTTAATTTAAAAGGCACTTTCTTTTAAAAGATCGTGTCTTTTCTTTACGCTAAAAAATCGCATTTCTACAGTTGACTTTTTTCCCGTCTCCACCAAAATCGCCAGGATTTTGTTTTTAATAAATTTTTGAATGTCAAAAACCAGTTCCTCATCGAGTGCGAGTCAAGACTTTTTAACGCAGCTTCAGCAAGCCGAAAGTGATGTCGAAGTTCGCATAGAGAAAGCACAGAAGAAAGCCGCAAGTGCCTTACAAGCACACCAAAAAAAGGCTGAGACTCAAAAGTTGGCCGCGTTAGATGCGGCTCGTGCGAAAGCAAAAGAGAAAGTTAAAAACAGACAAATAGCGGCTCGTGAGCGCTACGAAGAACAAGTGTCGGAAGGTCAAAAAGAGGCCCAACGACTTGAAAAGGAGGTTGAGCCTAAAATTGCAAAACAAATGCCTATGGCTCAGAGTTTTTTTATCAATGAAATCTTAGGTTAATATGGCTAAAGTAAAATTAGACAAAGTTCGGATTACGGGATTTAAGTCTCATTATAAGCTTTTGATGCAAGAATTGCATCGAAGTGGGACGTTGCAAATTATTGAAAACCAAGATTTTGTAAGTCATTCTAGCAAAGATTATGATGACCATTTTGGGGCACTTGATTTAGCTCGCGTAGAGTTTGCGATTAACTTCTTAGCTCCATATGCGCCAGCACACTCAAAAATTGAGTCTATTCTATCAGGAGGGAAGTTAGTGCTTTCAGAAGAAGATGCTAAAGCTCGGCTTAGTAGCTTCGCGCCAAGTGCGGAATCAATTTTATCAGAATGTGAAAAAATAGAAGATCGACTGGTTCGTGTGAAAAACGAAATGAAGTCTATTCCAGAAAAGCTTCGTTTGATTGAATCGCTTAGCACTTTCGGGGCTGTTATGGAAGCGTCTTACAATACAACTTTTACTACGACTTGGATTGGGCGTGTATCTAAAGAAGATTTTGCCGCTATGCAGTCAGAAATTGCAGGCGAATCTAATCTAGTTGATACAAAGAAATTAGGGGAAACTAAAAAAGGAATTTATTTGCAAGTCACTGTTTGGAAAGACTTAAGTGCCGATTCTTTAGCCGTTTTGCAAAAATATAATTTTGAACCGCTGAATTTGTTGAATGAATTTTCTGATTTTGAAGGAAAGACCTTAAAACAAATAGAAAAAGAATTAACGCAAAGTTTAGAAGACTATAAAAAGGAATCTGAAACGCTCGTAAATCGTATTAAAGAATTAAGTGTAAACGTGGAAGATCTAAAAATTCTTTTTGATTTTAATAGTTGGAGAAAAACTAAAAATGATCTGCAACAAGAAATTTACCATTCAAATCAGTTGTTTGCCTTTGATGCTTGGATTATGGCTGACGCCTTACCAGAATTTAGAAAATGGATTCAAAATGTTTTTGTAGGAGAAGTAAGTGTTGATTCTATCGCTCCAGAAGAAGGCGAAGAAGCTCCGATCTGTTTGAAAAATAAATGGGGAATTCGTTCGTTCCAACCAGTGGTTGAAATGTATGGGATTCCAAAAGCCTCTGAATTTGATCCAACGCCGTTTATTACGCCGTTCTTTTTTGTTTTCTTTGGATTGTGTTTATCTGATACTGGGTACGGATCAATTTTGATTTTAGTTTCTACCTGGTTCTTAGTCTTTGGTAAGTTTGGAAAAGCGGCTAAAGATTCTTTATTGTTACTCCTTTTCTGTGGAATTTCAGCTTTAATGGGCGGCATTATTTTAGGGGGGCATTTCGGTTTAACCCCAGAACAATTACCATTATTAGTGAATCCAGAAACGAATAGATTCTACGGACAACTATTAAATCCAATGGAGGGGTCTGGACCAATTTTATTCTTAAGTGTGGCGCTCGGTCTTGGAGCCTTACAGTTACTCGTTGGTTTGGTAATTGCCTTCTTCCAAAACTTATCAAACAAAGATCTTAAAGAAGCCGTACTTGATTCGGCGGCTTGGTTTTTCTTTATTGGTTCTTTGATTTTGTTTGGTTTAGCTTCAATCGAAGGTGTGGCTTCAGCGCTTGGACTTTCTAAATCAATTATGGGAACTGTGACGCTGGCTTCAGCGGGAGTTTTATTTGTAGCGCAAAGTATTAAAGCGGAAGTGAATGTATTCTTAAAACCCTTGTTTGGAATTATTAGTCTTTATAATGCAACGTCTTATTTATCAGATCTTCTTAGTTATTCTCGGATTATGGCGCTTGGTTTAGCTACCGGAGTGGTTGGGTTTGCGATGAATATGACGGCTAGTATTTTAGGCGGCATGATGCCGCATTGGACCCTTGGCTTATTGATTGGCGCGATTGTTATTTTATTTGGACATAGTTTGAACTTTGGTCTTTCTCTGTTAGGCGCGTTTATTCATTCTGGACGTTTACAGTTTATTGAATTCTTTGGTAAATTTTACGAAGGCGGTGGTGAAAAATTTGAACCCTTTACTCGTAAAAATCGTTATTTGAACTTAGAAAATTAAACGGAATATTCTTACGAAAAAATATCCTTGCTTCTAAAAACAGAAAAACACTAAATTAAATTTTGATTTAGTGTTTTTTTTGTCCCAACATAATCCTCAATTAACCGCTATTCTATCAAATTTTAGGCCGGATTTGTCTTTTATTAAATACTGTAGTTTTTTGGTTTGACATTGTTTAGTATTTTTGGAGAATCTGCTCGAAATTTTTTTAATAATTTAACTACTTCAAATCATGGAATCAGGAATTGTGCTAGCGGTTATCGGTGCGGCTATGTCAGCAGTGCTAGGAGGGGCTGGGTCTTCAATCGGAATTGGGGCGGCAGGATCTAAAGGGGCTGGGGTGTTGGCTGAAAAACCACACTTATTCGGGAAGATTTTGATCTTATCAGCACTCCCTGGTTCTCAAGGGGTGTACGGTCTACTTATTGCTATTTTTATTCTTTCTAAAATCGGTTTCTTCGGGGCTGGAGCGGAAGTTTCAGAAGTGGCTGGGAATCAGTTTATGTGGGCTGGTATCCTTATGGGG
>CAJQJI010000086.1 GCA_905478675.1 Candidatus Altimarinota bacterium | reverse complement strand
TTTAAAGCGGCTTTGACTCGTTCTCGAGACTCTTGAATCGACGCATCACCTAACCCCACAATGGTAAAAGCGGGCACCCCCCGATGAATAACCGTTTCAATATCAACAATATGCCCCTCTAAGCCGACCAGTGTTAAACTTTTTAAGCGTGATATCATCTGCTTAAATCTGCGCTATTAAACCCAGCAATCAAGCCTCGTTCTTAAGCAAAACTTAATATTTAAAAGAAGAGAAAACGCTTCATTCTATTCAGTTGAAAAAAAGGCACAAATAAGCTATAATAAGACGAAAACAAAACTAAATATGCTTCTCTTTCATTCAGATAACCTACCGCATCATGGCTTAGAGCGAATCTTTGAACTCGCCAAAGAGGCTGGATTCGACGGTATAGAAATTGGCATCAACCAAAATGTAGACACTCATAACCCCGCTTATCTAAAAACTTTAGAAGCGCGTTATAATCTGCCTATCAAAGCTTTTTCGCTTAATGAAAGTAAAGATGAAAGCCTGATCAAAGTGTTTCAAGGTACGGTACGCGAATTTACTACCTGCACCTTGAATCTTCATACCGCCGGACCTTTTGCTTTTAAATATCAACGCTGGCTAAAAGAAATTGCGCCTAAATTGGCTAAAAAATATCAACACCGCCTCTGTTTCAGGAATCTGCCAAGCGAGTCGATTATGGGGGTTATTCCAAAGCGAAGATTCAATAATTTAGACGCCCTTAAAGGGCAAGGACTCGTTTGTTTAGACTTAACGGCGTTAGCCCTAGGCAATAACGACATTATGCAGGCTATCACCATTTTAAAAGGAAAAATGAAACACATTTATTTATCTAATGTGTATCGTCGCACCCCGTACAGTTTACCGAATCGGGGCGTGTTACCAGTTGAAAGTTTTCTGACTAAACTAGCCAAGTTAGGGTATAGCGGAAGTTTTACGGTAAAAGTAACGGGGAAATCTCTGCAAGAAGGGAACGAAGCCGTCACCCTACAAAAAATGCAAGAAACCGTCGAGTTCTACAAAACCTACTTCAATCAAGACGGTCTTATGAAAGAGCTTTAAAGGTTTAGTTTTCATTCTTGATAGTTTTGATTAGGCTTTAAAACGCTTATGAAATTCATTCTTAACACTAGCTTTAGTCCTCATTTTTGTGCTTTTTTTGATGAAAAAAACAAACTATTAGCCTCAACGCATTGGGAAATTCCTAAAGAAGATGGGCAGCGTATTTGGCATTTCATAAAAGAGCAACTAACACCAGACAGCCAGCTTACTTTCATTGGTGGCGTTAGTGGCCCAGGCAGCTTTGCGTCTTTACGCGCGGGCGGCGCCATTTTAAACAGTTTAGCTTTCCGCTTCAAACAGCCCATTCACCAAGCTCGAGCCGACAAAGTGATAATGGATTATCTAACCAGCCTTAATAAAGCCCAAACTCCATTTGTCCTAAACTCATTTGGCGATCGAATTTTTAAAATAGAAAATGAGCAGTTAATCGCTACGACGCTTAAAAGCCCAGACCTAAATACAAAGCAAGCCACTATTACGGCCTGGCTTCCAAAAGATAAAGCCGACATTTTTACAGCCCCTCTTCACGTTGATTCGCTCGGACCGCTAGAAACAATACTCGAAACGTTAGAAAAAACAGACGCTCACCCTTTGTTTGTACCAGACTACGAATACCCGGCGGTCCAAAACTAAGCGTGACTTAAAAAGAATTTTACTAAGGCTTCGGTCTGAGCCCCTTCTGGCGCTTGGGCTAACACGGCACTAATCGTGCCTTGGTCGTATCCTAAACTTTTTAGGGCTTCAATCGCTTCCGCTTGTGAAGATGAAGCCTGTGCCGCGCCTTCCGATAAATCCAGTTTCCCTTTTAATTCTAAAATAATTTTCTGAGCCATCTTTTTTCCAATTCCAGGGGTTCTGGTAATATAATCCACTTCACCCGATTCAACGGCCGCCAACCATTCATTTAAAGGCTGACTTAAAATTTGTAAGCCCATTTTGGGCCCGACACCAGAAACGGTAATAATTTTTTCAAAAAAAGCCTGTTCAGTTTCGCTCGCAAAGCCGTACAACGTCAGTTCTTGCTCCCGGACAATCAAATGCGTGTAAAACTCTAGCGCTTCTCCCACTTTGGCTTCGGCTAATAAACTACCAGCCGGAAAAATCGAATACCCCACCCCTGAAGTCGTTAAAACCAAAATTTGTTTACTACTGACCGCTTTTACGATGCCTTGAATGTATCCAATCATATTTAATTCAAGTGTAGACACTAGTCGCTAGAAATCTAGTCACGAGAAAAAGTATTCTTTAAATTCTTAATTCAAAAAAGCCCCGCGAAAATGGTTTTCTATTTTAATGGGACCCCCGGAAAGGCGGAGAGCGCAGCGCGCCTTTATTTAAATAAAAAAATTTTTTAAGTGCGCCGCTCTTCAAAAAAGCCCCGCGAAGGCAGGCGGCCCAGGTTTTTTTGAAAAGAGGAGCTTGTAATGTAGCACGACGAAAAAATCGCCTAAGCGATTTAAGAGTCAGCGTAATTACAAAGGACGTGGTGGAGCATATCGGACTTGAACCGATGACCCCTTGCATGCCATGCAAGTGCTCTAGCCAGCTGAGCTAATGCCCCGACCGCCGCCAACACTACAAAATTTACCTCGTGATGCAAGCAAAGAATCCTTTTGCAAAACAAAACTAACGATCTGTAATTTTATACCCAAACCCGCGAACCGTCTTAATTAAGGCTGGCTCATTTTCGGTGTCCACCTTTTGACGTAACGATCGCATATGGACATTTAATTTATTAGAAACAACGCCCTCCGCGCCTTCTCCCCAAGCGGCCGTCATTAGATCTTCAATCGAAACGACTTTGTTCTTTTTTCTTAAAAGCTCCGATAAAAGTATAAACTCTTTTTTAGTTAAATTAAGCGGCTGTGTTTTACGACGAACGGTCATATCTGACAAGTTCAACGTTAAGCTGTGGCAAAATAATAAATTTTTAGTCCCCCCATCCGATCGGCGAATTAAACGATTTAATCGTGCCCCGAGTTCGGGTAACGCAATATCTTTCACTAAATAATCATCCGCCCCTAAATTAAGCGCTTGCACCCGATTATCAACGGCGGCTTGAGCAGAAATAACCAGAATTGGCAGTTCATTTCTAAGACACCTTAAGGCCGTAATGACCTCATAACCATTTTTTTCGGGGAGACCCAAATCAAGCAATAAAGCATCGTATTTTAGTCGTTGCGCTTTTTCTAAAGCTTCTTGCCCATCCTCCGCAAAATCCACTATAAATTTAAGCTTTGTTAAATAGTGTTTAAGAATCTCCCTCATTCCGGAATGGTCCTCGGCGACAAGAATACGCATGCATTAAAACTTATTAGACAAATTTCAAGCTAGTATAATTTTAATAAAAAAGAAAGCCCTAAAAAAACCAAGACTTAATCTAAACTTCATGTTAAGCCAATCCTTCGTATTTGACAGGTACTAAAATCATTTGCGGCACGATATAAAATATTTATAGTGCGGGGGAATTTAAACTATGGCTATGAACCAATTAATGAACACGTTGCACCACATTGTAAGAACTAAATCTCTAAGAGATAAAATTTTATTTACTATTGCGATGCTCGTAGTATTCCGAGTATTAGCACATATTACGATCCCAGGAGCCGATGTTTCAGGGATTAAGAGCTTAATCGGACAACAAGGCGAAAGCGCTCTTGGCGTGTTCTCACTTCTAACCGGGGGGGCGATGGAAAACTTCTCAGTCGTACTAATGGGGCTGACGCCTTACATCAATGCCTCAATTATCATGCAATTACTGGGCGTGATTGTGCCACGACTTGAAAACTTGAAAAAAGAAGGCGATGCTGGGCAACAAAAAATCAATCAATACACCCGTCGTTTAGCGGTACCATTAGCCTTTGCTCAAAGTTACGGAATGATGGTTTTGATTAATCGATTCTCACCAACGCCAATTGTTGATACAACCGACTTTACCATCATGCTCCCAATGATGTTAACCGTAACCGCTGGAACCATGTTACTGGTTTGGATTGGAGAACTTATTTCAGAAAAAGGGATTGGAAACGGAATTTCACTGTTAATTTTCGCCGGGATTGTATCGGTTGTGCCGAATCAAATTGCAGGCGCGTTCCAATCAGCCTCACTCCCAATTATTCTTCTTTTAGCGGCAGCCACGGCGGCCCTTACGATTTTCGTTGTGTACGTATTAGAAGCCGATCGAAAAGTACCAGTGGTTTATGCCTCTAAAAAATCAGCGCAACAACAACGTTCATTCTTGCCGTTAAAAATCAATCAAGCGGGAATGATCCCGATCATCTTTGCGATCTCTATTATTTCTTTCCCGTCAATTATGGCTCAAGTAGTTCAAGGGAATCCTCAATTCACCGCCATAACAAACTGGATTGGAAGCAATTTAAATCCAGCAAGTCCAACCCTAGTATACAATGTTATCTACTTCTTCTTAATTTACGGCTTCACGTTCTTCTACGTTTCTATTGTCTTTGATCCAAAGAAAATGGCCGAGAATATTCAAAAACGAAGCGGATTCGTACCAGGTTATCGTCCGGGTACCGAAACAGAAAATCTACTAGAAGGCATCATGAATCGCCTTTGTTTCTGGGGCGCTCTATTCCTTGCTTCAGTGGCTATCTTGCCATTGTTATTCCAACAATTCTTAGGCGGAGGAACATCCGTAGCGCTCTTTGTATCAGGGGCTGGGATTATTATCGTAGTATCAGTCGTGCTTGACTTGATTCGTCGAATCAACGCCCACCTGGTAATGCACGATTACGATAAATTGTAGATTACACGCTTAACGCTCAACCTAAAAAAACACTTCAACTTTGAAGTGTTTTTTTATACATAATTCAGAAATTATTTCACTTCAATACTCCCCGTAACTTCATCTACCACTACTAAATTATCACGTCTTAGTTCCCCCATAAGCTTGGTTACAGTGACTCGATTAAGCCCTGTTTTTTCTGACAGTTTTTGGTGGGAAATACGAAACGGAATATTAAAGATTCTGCCCACTAAACTATGATTATTTTTGTACTGTAAGTTTCGAAGCTCTGCCAGTAATTGGTCTTTAGCTGGGCGAGATAGCTGCGCAATTTTTTCTTCATAGGCCTGTGTCCGTTTTGCCATAACCTGCATTAGTTGAAAAATCATTTCAGGATGCGTTCGAACTAAATTCAAAAAAGCCTCCTTTGGTGTTTTACAAAGCGAAACGGTCTTCGCCACCCTTGCCGTATGATTCACCGGCACGCCTAACCCAAAATCACCAAACACATCCCCCGAAAGGAGGGTTTCAATCACCACCGTTTTTCCGTTTTCCTCGCGAATTAATTCTACTTCCCCTCCAGTCGTAATAACGTATACAAAGGGCACTTCTTCGCCCGCCTCATAAATAACGCGACCGGTTTGAAACACTTCGTCTTTCATTTGCGGCGCGGCTTTTAACATTTCCATCGGACTCAGTCCGTCTGTTACATTTAAGTTCCGTAAACAAAAAACCGTATTATCCATCACTAGCATGTTAGTACACTCAACCCGACAACTCTAGAAAAGTGTGTTGTTCATACAACAAAACCTTTTTAGTTAGATGTTTTTAATAAACGCTCAGCCTCAATTAAAAGCTTAAATGTCTCCGCTTGAGTTAAAGGCTGAAACGGACGAAACGTTTGATCTTCATAGCCTTTTACAAGGCCTCTTAAATAAGCTTCATAGCCCCAAGGTTGCGTCCAGCCAACTAAATCAGAGAAAGGCATCTTCTCATCAAAATTACCGATCACGTCACGTATATCCAGACCATAAGCTTGCATCAATAACTTCAGTCCCTCAATCCGTTTCAAAGGTTCTTCTAGTCGGGCCGTCCCATCGCTATACCCTCTAAATAAGTCGTTATTTTTAAACCACAGTGCTTGCGACGCCCCTAAGGTAGTCTCGGTTAGATCTGTAAAAACATCGGCCTCAAACAAAGGCATTTCGGCTTCTGGATCTAAGTAGGTTTGTAACCACACTAAAAACTGTCCACGAGACACGGCTTCCGACCAGGCGGCCGGCTCATAATCTTCACCGGGCAAAACCCCTGCCCACACCAAATCTACCCAATAGTCATTCGCCCAGTGATCAATCGGCATATCCGCCCACAACAACGTATCCGTAGCTTCAATCTCAGCTCGTCCGTCTTCGGTCACAGACGCACAACGCTGCCCAGCACAAAACTGTACCGCCGCCCCAAAACTCATCGGCTGGGCCAGCAACGCTGAATACTGCGTAAACAAATTTTGATGTGCCGATGACCATAATTTCAAAATTGGTCGTTCTGGCTTGGCTTGGTAAGTGTCCCAATCATAAGCCACCCAAGTCTTATCATGAAGATAAAACGGTTTGGCTTGCCAGAACTTAATACCGTCCGTTTTAAGCGTTAAACTTTCGAGGTGCAAAATTTCATCCCAAAGACGATCAGTTTCTATGTCCGTTAGAACACTCGTTAAAGCTTGTGGTGAAGCGTTCCCATTTAAATCAAATACCGTGACGCCAAACGTATGCGCAATAGAAAGTATCGCTTGAATTTGCATTTCATTAAGCGGCAAGCCTTCATGTTGTCGTAAATAATCGGCTATTTTCCGAGCCGCCCAAAAACGAGGCAGAAAATCAGCAGACGTCGCCTGGCTTACCTCAAGCGGGATTTGGCCAATTTGAAAGTGATTATAAAGCGTTACTAATGTTTTAGGGAGAAACCAATCCCCCGATCGTTGCGTTAAGCGCTTGTCTTGTGGCCATTGCTGCGGCAATTGTTTCCAAGCTTTCACTAAATTATCGGCTTCCACTAACTCAAAGCCACTATTAAATAAAGGCACATAACCTCCATTGTAACGCTGCCACCAGGCCGCTAAACGATTTGATTGAGACTGCCAAAAATCAACCATTAAAACCCTCCACCCAGCGTTAGCAATTCGGTTAAGCATCGGCTGGGGAATATCAGAAAAATCACCCAACCACACTAAGCCATAACGTTCATCGCTACTATTGGCCACTAAATTTAAAGCTGAAATGATGCCCTCCCAATCAGTCTTTCCTTGGGCCTGTGCCCCATCCAGTAAGGCAAACACGTCGCGTTGGTAATCTCTCGTATTCAACTCCCATTCATCACTTTCCCATTCTACCGTGTCACCCACTAAGGCTAGTTTAATTTCTGTTGTTTCTGGCATAGTTTCTAGCAAGGTTTTAAGCGCTTCGCGTAATCGCTCAAAACGCACTCCATAAACAGAGCCAGAACGATCAAGCACGACCACAACTCTCGCTAAATTAGTTTGGCTCAACGGCTTAAATTCGGCCTGATAACTTTGACCTGCATAATGATAACGCAACTGAGGAGTCTCCACCTCAGACGCAAAAAAACTTAAATTTTCCTCTACCGCTATATTTTCAGCTTGCCATTGTTGAGCCCACGCTTCGGTAGTTTTTTCTTGTTCCCATTTGCCTATATTGGCCCACCAAAAAGTGGGGGAACCGGCTCGAACTAAGTTCACTTTTAAATTTTGCGTCTCCCGTCCATCAGCGAACCAAATAGTACCAGTATAAAAATCTTCAAAAAAAGCTAAAGGCGCAGTATAAGTATATTTCAACGTTACAGACTCATTCATTGGAACCCTTAGACCTTCAAATTGCCACCAGTTTGAAAAGGAGGTATCCAAAGCCCCCAACCACGATGGCTGATTAAATTCTTGCGCATAGTTAAACACCCTCACAGCCGCGGTTGATCGATTCAGTAACGCTATAGCTTGTTTTTCCGCTTGAAAATAAAAGGTCGGTGCCTGAACTAAAGTGTCTGTAGGAAGCAAATAATCAAACACTATTTCATTGTCCGTCGGATTAAAAAGGGTTTGTGTCACAGTGATTTCCGCTTGATCTTCATAACTTTGTACCAAAACCGTCTGGCTAGTACGCACCAACGATTCATCCGCCGCCACAAAGGCAAATGTGGTTGCTGGAAAAGCACTAATTAAAAGGAGAATCAATTTTTTCACCTTTATATTGTAAGCTAAATAAAAGGGATCACAACTACCGGATTTAAATCAGACGCTATAAATTAAAATCAACAGTTTTTAGCGTCTTTAACAGGCCATCTTTTATAACACCAAATCACAGAGAAAAGAGCAAAACCAAACAAAACAACTGATCTCAACTTAAAAAAAAGAGGCTCTACTCGAGCCTCTTTTTTTTTACGAGATTTAAATATTTCTATTTCAAATCTTTCACTAAGTACCCATCAGCCCAGTAACCAGCGCCTTCGGCCATAGAGAATGAGTATACAAACTCATCTTCTGGACGTTCATCAGACCAAGTAATACTTTCAATTACTTCTTCTCCGGTGGCCGTGATAAGCACATCGCCTACTTTAAGTTCTTCTAGCTCAACATCTTTAAATGATTCATATGGATCATCACTCCCCTGTGTATAGGCAAATTGATCAGCGTTAACCACTTTCCAGCCTTCTGTAGTTTGGAATGGATGATCTCCCGTTGATTTAATTTTGTCATTAATCGTGAAGATACCTCGTGATCCAATAATGGGTTTATGAAGTTCGGTTACCACCGTCGCTTCCATTTTCTCATTCAGAACTCTATCACCGATCACAATGGTTTCAATGTCTTTAAACGTTCCGTCTGCCATGTGTACTTTAGTGCCCGCTACAAAACAACGACAACCACCACCACCAACCGTGGTACATGCACTCCAAGAACCAGTATAATAGCGTAAATGAGTTCCAGTATCACAATTCCCATTAGCCGAATAGGCAATAGCATATTTCCCATTGTAAATAGTCAGTCCACTTGGCAATAAGGTAGCTCCAGAACAGGTAGTGTTAGCAGGGCTAACGGTGTCTCCAATTTGAACGCCTTGCCCAGCACTAGCATCGCCACAATTATTCCCATTTTCATCACAATATTCTTTGGCTCGAACTTTCCCGTCGGCGTCAACTCTAAAGGCTTCTGTAGTATTACTACTAGTCCCTGCGGTTAATCCGTTGGCCAGTTGGAAGCTCATATTCGCCCCAGAAGTTGAATCAA
>CAJQJI010000085.1 GCA_905478675.1 Candidatus Altimarinota bacterium | reverse complement strand
CTTAGGCGACAAAGATTTGGTGATCGAAACAGGTTTGCTCGCGCCTCAAGCGCAGGGTTCGGCTTTAGTGAAGTACGGGGAACAACGTATTTTAGTAACTTGTGGGGTTGGCGCTGGTCGACCAGGGATGGATTTTTTCCCGCTAGTGGTGGAGTACGAGCCAAAAACCTATGCTCAAGGAATGCTTAAACATTCTAAAATTAATAAACGAGAAGGTCGAAAAAGTGATCGGGACGTGTTAGCGTGTCGAATGATTGATCGTCCATTGCGTCCAATGTTCCCAAAAGGCGCTCGTGATGAAGTTCAAATTATTGCGACGCAATTACAAACGGATGGAACGCAAGCTCCAACAGCTTTATGTATGACAGGGGCTAGTATTGCGATTCAATTAGCGGGACTGCCTTTTGAAGCTTCAGTGGCGGGGGTTCATATTGGGAAAGATGAAGCTGGAAATTTAGTGACGTACCCGACGTACGACCAAGTAGATAATAATGGTTTAGACTTGATTGTCGCAGGAACGGCGGATGCTATTACCATGGTGGAAGCTGGTGCAGATTTAATTTCTAACGAAGAAATGTTAGAAGCGTTGGCGTACGCGCATGAAGAAATTAAAAAACTTTGTGCGGCCCAAGATGAATTTATGCAACAGTTCGATATTGAACCGTTTGAAATGAATATCGCTTCAGAGTCTGATTCTATGGCCGCGGCTATGGCGGCTTTTGATACGGTCGTTACAGAAGCTGAACTGTCTGAAGTTCGTGGGGTTACTAAAAAAGAAGTGAAGAAAAAAATGAAAGCTTTGGAAACAAAGTTAGAAGAAGCTTTAGCGGAACAAATTGAAGCTGAAGAATTCAGTAAAGCGGAAATTATGACCGTGCTGGATAAACGTTTTGCTAAAAATATGCGAGCGGGAGTGTTTAGTACTGGTAAGCGGGTTGATGGTCGAGCGGTGGATGAAGTACGGCCGCTTTATACAACGGTTGGAATGTTAGACCGTGTGCATGGATGTGGGTTTTTCCAACGAGGCGAAACACAAGCCTTGTCTATCTTAACTTTAGGCGGTCCAGACGAAGAACTGCATGTACCAGATACTGATCGTCCAGAATTCAAACAACGTTATATGCATCACTATAATTTCCCTCCATTCTCGGTTGGGGAAACACGACCTTTGCGCGGTCCAGGTCGACGAGAAATTGGGCATGGGGCTTTAGCCGAACGAGCGCTTAAATACGTGGTTCCAAAACCAGAAGAAGGTTGGGCGTACACGATGCGAGTGGTGTCTGAAATTTTGTCTTGTAATGGTTCAAGCTCAATGGCTTCTGTTTGTGGTTCAACCTTGGCGCTTATGCACGGTGGGGTACCACTTAAAGCGCCAATTGCGGGTATTGCCATGGGGCTTTTGATGGAAGAAGGGACTGGGGATTACCGGATTTTAACCGATATTCAAGGGCTTGAAGATTTTGACGGGGATATGGATTTCAAAGTCACGGGGAATACAGAAAGTATTACCTGCTTACAACTCGATATTAAAATTAAAGGTCTAAAATTAGAACTGCTTAAAGACGCTTTAGAACGAGCACAAATCGCTCGAAAACATATTTTAGCGAATATGTTAGAAACAATTCCGGCGCCAAACGAAGAAATGAATTAATTTGCACCATTGATTGAAGTTATGCAGATTGATACGGATGATATTCGAGTGGTAATTGGGAAAGGTGGTGAAACGATTCAAGCTTTAACGGCGGATCATGATGTTAAAATTAGCATTGAAGATGATGGCACAGTGGTTATTACAGGGTTGCGCGAAAATATTAAATCAGCTCGAGCCGCGATTGAAAAAATTGTTTATAAACCAACGCCTGGAGACGTATTTAAAGGTTGTTTAGTGAAAACGATTATGGATTTTGGGGCCTTTGTAGAATACGTGCCAGGAAAAGATGGTTTGGTGCACGTGTCAGAAATTTCTCAAGAACGCGTTGAAAATGTAACGGATGTTTTGAAAGAGGGACAACGGGTGAATGTGATTATCAAAGAAATTGATCGTCAAGGTCGAGTTAAACTTAGTATGAAAGATACTGAGCAAGCTTAGTTTTTTGACCAATTATGTAAGGAAGACCAATTCGTTTGAATTGGTCTTTTTTTAAAACAAGGCTTATTGACTTATTTTTGTAAAGATTTAAAAAGTATTTATAGGGAAAAACTTAATGCGGGAGGGTTTTAGAAAAATTCTAAAAATTAAATATATGAACTGATGAGTCATTTAGAAAAGTCGTCAGGTTGTCCTTTTAAGGCGGCAACAAAAGCCGCTATTTCGCCAGTTTTAACTGATTCAGAGAATAAAGGGATTTATAGGAATCTGCTGCGCCTTGGGGTTCAAAAAGTCGAAGCGTTACTCGACTCACCTGACTTAGAAACGCTTACACCCGACGAGCAATTACATGTTGTCTCGGCTTTAGCGATTCGTTTTTTTGCGGATTATGTTCGAACGCAAGATGCTTTAGGTGAGCCTCAGAGGCTTGATGATTTGTTGTTATTTTGGGAGCAAGAATTATTAGCCGAATCGAAGGAAAGTGAGGCCGGACTATTGCTTGATTATATGGATAGTCTGGCTACAGCGGCTTCTGTGCCTATTAACGATATTGAAGAAGGGGTTGCTAAAACGGATTTTAGCCGTGAAAGTTCGATTATATTATTAACGGGGATTAATACACTACACCATTATCGTGATTTAAATTTTGAGCATTGCCCAGAAAATGTTTTTCGTCTGGTATTTGCGGCGGCTAATACACATATTCTTGACCCGCGTTATACGTCGATTGAATCCGCTCGAATGAAAGGGAGTTTATTTGAAAAATGGCGTTTCAAGGTTAAAAGAATCTTGATTGCAACCTCGGTTAGGACGAAAGGGCTTTTGTGTCTTTCTGGTCGTATTACTCCAGAAGGGGAAAAGCTGAATCTCTATACGTGGGCTCAACGTTCACGAAAAGGTTGTGCCTTAATTCAAAGCGGAGAATTTAGGTTTTTTGCTGAGCGTGAGTTGGGGGTGAATGATTTTTAACTTAAGACTGGCAAACCGCCACTTTTAGCTTTGTGTCCGTGTTGTTTGTGTAAGAATTTTTCTAAAGCGGCCGCCGCTTCAGGGCTCAATAGATGTTCTATTTTGCATGAATCTCGATCGGCTATTTCTTTGCTGAGTCCTAATTGAGTAACAAAAAGATCCATTAACAGTGCTTTGTTGGTTTCAATCTGAGCCACGATTGGGGCTCGTTCTGCCATAAGGCTAAAACTTTTATCTTCATTTTGAATGATCCAGCCTTTTTTAACTAACGCTTTCAGGGCTTGTGAAACGGTTGGAGCGGCAATATTTAGGGCCGTTACGAGGTCGGCTGCCCGAGCTTTTTGTAAATCATAGATGGTCATTAAATAATGCGCTTCGCTGTGCGTCATTGGATTATCATGAAATCCTTTCCAGACTTTGTTGGGTTGAGTGCATCGCATAGTGTACTTATAATATTTTTGAAGAAATGATCAATTGCTTGCTAGCGGTAAAAGTTTATCGTTTGCAAATTTTAAGAGATGAATAAACTCCACTAGTTCTAACCACTTTGAACTATGAAAATTTGGATTTTAACCGAAGGGAAAAAGAAATGGGGTATTTATCCTTACCAGCGTTTTAAGGCGGAATTTAGAGCCTTAGGGCATGATTTAGAGCTGATTAATGCTCGTGATTTAGAGATTATTGAGCCAGTAGAAAAAACAGATCGAGTGTTGTACCAAAGCCGATATAAAAAACTACCAGACGTAGTAATTCCTCGAATGGGATCGGCGGCGAGTTATATTAGTTTAGCGGGGCTAAGGCAGTTAGAAAACTTAGGGGTGTTTGTGTTAAACGGGGCGAATAGCATCGCGCAAGCCCGTGATAAATTACACTCGATTCAAATCCTTTCACAAAATAATATTCCCTTACCAAAAACTATGTTGGCCCGTATGCCGTTAGATTCGGAGTGGGTTAAAAAACATTTCGATTTTCCTTTGATTGTAAAAACGGTGGCAGGGTCACAAGGGAAAGGGGTTTTACTTTGTGATAAACCATCACACTTAGAAGATATATTTCATCTGATTGGAAAAACGAATGATGAACGACAAATTTTGATTTTGCAGGAATTTATTTCCGCCAGTAAAGGGAAAGATTTACGCGTTTTTGTCATTGGGGGGCGCGCGGTCGGGGCCATGCTTCGTTCGGCTGGAAATGATGGTTATAAAGCCAATTTTTCTCGTGGCGGTTCGGTGTTGAATTTTCCGTTAAACCCAGAACTGGAATGGCTGGCGGTTGAAAGCGCGAAGGCCCTTAACTTAGATATTGCGGGCGTCGATATTTTGATGGATAAAGAAGGGTATAGAGTGTGTGAGGTGAATTCTTCTCCGGGCTTTGAAGGCTTCGAACAAGCAACGGGTTTGAATATTCCCTTAGAAATTTTACGTTTTATTTCTTTAAAGACAGAAGGGACGGCTTTGTAGTTTAACTTACGTATTTTAGGCTTTGGGTTTAAGCGGGTTGTGTTACTATTGAGCCGTACTTAATAACGCGTTTGTATGGCACAGTCAGATATCGGATTAATTGGGTTAGCCGTCATGGGACAGAATTTAGCTCGTAATATTGAGAGCCGTGGTTTTAAGATTTCGGTTTATAACCGAACGACTAAAACTATGAACAATTTTATTGATCAATATGGAAGTGAGACCTTAGAAGGCCAAGCGGAATTAAAAGATTTTGTAGAATCGCTTACAAGCCCTCGAAAAATTATTGTCATGGTGCAAGCTGGAAGCCCCGTTGATGCCGTTATAGCTTCGTTACTACCCTTGCTTGATAAAGGGGATACCATTATTGACTGTGGAAACTCGCATTTCCCGGACACTATTCGCCGTGAAGCAGAACTTTCGACTCAAGGCTTTCATTTTTTTGGTTGTGGGGTCAGTGGAGGCGAAGAAGGGGCATTAAAGGGACCGAGTCTTATGCCTGGGGGGAATAAGACTGTGTGGGAGAACTTAGCGCCAATTTTTACGGCGATTGCGGCTAAAGATTTTTCAGGAAACCCTTGTGTGACGTATTTAGGAGAAAATGGGGCCGGTCATTATGTTAAAATGGTGCATAACGGTATTGAATATGCGGTGATGCAAATGATGGCAGAAGCCTATGACCTGCTTTCAAAAAGTTTTGGTTTAAGCGCTCCAGAAATTGCCGATATTTTTGAAAAATATAATGAAGGAAAGTTGCAGTCTTTTCTGTTTGAAATTGCGGTGCCAATTTTACGAGAAAAAGATGATTTAGGGGAAGGGTATTTGTTGGATGAAATTTTAGATAAGGCGGGACAAAAGGGGACTGGGCGTTGGACGGCTATTGAGGGGTTAGAGCGAGGGGTTGATATTTCAACCATTATTCAAGCGGTGCACGCACGAACGGTTTCGAGTCGAAAAGACTTTAGAATGCAGCTAGCGAAGCAATATGAAAATCCAAGTACTGGGAATATGCTGCCAGAAGAGGCTTTAATCGATATTATTCCCGAATTAGAGTCGGCTTTATATGCGGGTATGTTGGTAGCTTATGCGCAAGGGTTTGATTTGTTGCGACAAGCGGCGGAGGAAATGCATTGGGAGCTTAATTACGCTGAAGTGGCGCGTATTTGGGAAGGGGGGTGTATTATTCGAGCGCAAATTTTAAATACGTTACACGAGGCTTTTGTGGAAGCAAATAATGCGCCTTTGTGGTCAATTAATGCAATCGCTCAAGATTTACAACAAGCGTGGTTGAGTTTGCGTACTATTAATAATTTAGGCGTACAATCGGGTACGCCTCTTTTTTGTTTAGGTGCGGCTTTAGCGAGTTTAGAAGCTATGACCGAAGAAAGAACTTCGGCTAATTTTATTCAGGCCTTAAGAGATAGTTTTGGGGCCCATACTTATCAGCGTATAGATAGAGATGGCACGTTTCATACCGAATGGGGAAATTAATTTAAAACTTAAATGACGATGACCGATATGGGTTCGATTTATAGAGTGAAAGATCCTTTGATTTTTACGATTTACGGCGCGTCTGGCGATTTAGCAAAACTTAAAATTTTTCCGGCTATTTTTGCCTTAGCGGAACAGAAAAGATTTCCAGAAGCGTTAGCGATTGTCGGCTTTGCGCGGAGTCAAAAATCTCAAGAAGACTTTAGAAAAGACTTTGCAGATTCCGTAAGACAGCACTACAAAGACTCGTGGGGGGACTACCAAAACCAAATACTTGAATCACTGCTTAAAAATGTTCATTACTTTAGTGGACAGTATGATAGCGAAACGGATTTTGATAAATTTAAAGAATTTTTGGGTGAAAAGTGTATTTCAAAACAACAGCCGCAGCATTTAATGTATTTTTCGGTGCCGCCTTTTGTGGTCAAACCGATTTTAACGCAAGTGGCAGCGGTGTTTGAGCCGAAACAGAATGATATTCGTCTTATTTTAGAAAAACCCTTTGGTAGTGATGAAACGACTGCGCAAGCGTTGTTTCATTTTTTATCACATCATTATTGTGAATCTCAGCTTTATTTTTTAGATCATTATTTAGGTAAAAAAGCGGTGCGAAGTTTAATTCCGCTTCGACATATGAACCGAATTTTAAACAGTATGTTAAAAGGGCGTGAGATTGCCAATATTCAAATTTCGGCGATAGAACCGATGGGCGTAGGAGAACGCGTAGGGTATTTTGATGAAGTGGGGACCATTAAAGATGTCGTTCAGTCGCATTTATTACAAGTGCTGGCCATGCTTACCATGTCGATTCCGATTGATGATGAGGCCGAGCGCGTGCAAGAAGAACGAACGGCTATTTTAAATGCGTTAGATTTTAAAACGGATACTAATCACTTAGCGCTTGGCCAGTATGAAGGCTATAAAGCGGAAGATAAAAAAGTGAAGAATTCGAACACGGAAACTTTTGCTGCCTTACGTTTAAGTATTAATCGAGAAACGTGGCATGATGTGCCGATTTTTTTACGAACGGGAAAAAAATTACATACCAAGCACACTTACTTGGTGGTTGAGTTAAAAAAATTTTCGTTTCAAGATGCCGAGCAGGAACCGAATCGAGTTATTATTGAGTTCTATCCCCATGAAAGTATTCAGATTCGTCTACTGGATGAAGATGGGGCGACGCTGCGAAAAGGCGAAATTGCCGCTAGTGAGTCTATTGCGTGTTATGGTGATTACTGTTTACCAGAGCATGGTTTATTGTTGCTGGATGTTGCGAGAGGGGAGAAACGATTCTTTTTGGGGATGCCCGAGATTGTGGCTTCGTGGCATATTATTGATCAGGTGATTGATTTTATGCGAGTAGCGAACTTAAAACCTGAAATTTATAAAGCTGGGTGCGAGGGGCCAGCTGGACAACATAATTTAATGAAAGGCACTAATTTTAAATGGTATCAACCCAGTTAATATGGCAGAAATTAAAACGTTTACGAAACCAGATCAGCTTTGGACTTTAGTTGAAAGTTTGTCGAGCTGGCCTGAACGGTTAGCGATGAGCGGGGGCAGTGCGGCCAATTATTTAGATCATATTTTTGTGCCTGATACGGCTGAAATATTTTTAGCTGATGAGCGATGTGTGCCTTCAAATCACCCAGATTCAAACGCGGGTTTGATTCGTAAAAAGTTAAAAGAAAAAAATTACGTTGATCGACTCGATTTTTATAAACCGGGTATGAGTGCCGCCGAGTGTGCCGCTGAATATGAACTAGAACTTAAAACGGAGGACGATTACTTATTTGACGTGGCAGTGCTAGGCGTAGGGCCAGATGGACATACGGCTTCATTATTTCCAGACTCTTCAGCTTTGCAGGTCACCGATAGTTTATGTCTTGAAGCGGAAGCGCCGGCTTTATTTGCGGTCAAAGAAAGACTGACCCTTACGTTTGAAGCCTTGAAAAAATCAAAAAAAGTTATCGTTTTATTGCAAGGACGGGGTAAAAAAGAAATTTTTAAAACCATTACCGATCCGAAAACCGATAAGCAGAAATTTCCCGCGCGTGAATTACTTGATTGGGATAATGCTTACATTTTTTGGTTAAACGCTTAATGGAGTACCAAATTCGTCGGAGTGCGAAAGCAAAACGTTTACGAATGACGTTGAATTCGACGGGAGAGTTAACGTTAGTTTTGCCTCGATTTGTGCCTGCCGCCGCAGGGCATTTGTTTGTGAAAACTAATTGGCAATGGGTGGAAGCGCAGCGTAAAAAAATAGTGCCGGAGATCCCTGTACACTCGTATCAACAATTTGAAAACGGATTTAGTTTAACCTTATTTGATCAAAATTATTGTTCAATCTTAATCGCTGATAGTCTTTCTAAAAAATCTTTTTACGAGATGCAAACTGACCGATTGGTTTTATTTTTAAATCCCAAAGGGGCTGAAAGAACCGTGCAAATTAAAACTTTGATTGAAAATTTCTATAGAGATCAAGCGCGGGAGTATTTAGCCGAACGCTCAGCTTTTTTTGCAGAAAAATTAAATACAAACTTTAATGAACTGCGTATTAAAAATACTAAAAGTCGGTGGGGGAGTTGTTCTTCAAAAAAGAATTTAAATTATAACTGGCGCATTATGCTGGCGCCTAAAGAAGTGATTGATTACTTAGTGGTACACGAAGTGTGTCATTTAAAACAAATGAATCATTCGCCGGCCTTTTGGCATTTAGTGGCCCGTTTAGACCCGAATTTTAAAAGTCATAAAAAATGGCTTCATGAAAATCAAAGCCGATTATTGGGGTTTTTACTCTAAATTTATTTGGCTGATTCCTCGTTTTAATTAAATGAAAAAATTGTAAGATTAAGGTGATTTTATAAAAAAGCTATGACTCAATTTTCTCGACCGCCTCGAACTTTTTTGCCGGAAGACTTTAGCGTCACTACGTGGGAAAAGTTAAAGTCGTTTTATGAAAATTTACTCAATCGAGAATTAGATTCGGTCGAATTTTTAGAACAGTTTTTAAAAGATAGAAGTGAATTAGAAGCGGTGCTTGAGGAAGATTTTGCCTGGCGTTATATTAATATGAATTGCCACACCACAAATGAAGATTATAAAAAAAGTTTCGCTGAATTTGTAGAAAAAATTCAACCAGAATTAGCGGTATGGGGTGATAAACTGAATAATAAAATTGTTCAATGTTCGGTGTTTGAAGATTTACCCGATAAACCTTACTTAACCTTTAAACGAAATTTGAAAACATCGGTGAAAATTTTTAGAGAAGCCAATGTACCCTTGTTTACGGAGTTAGAAACTTTGGCGCAAAAATTTGGTGAGATTAATGGGGCAATGACGATTACTCATGACGGGAAAGAATTAACGATGCAAGCGGCGGCTCAAGTTTTAGAAAGCCCTGATCGTTCCGAACGAGAGACGGTTTATAAATTAATAACGGAGCGACGTTTGAAAGATTTAGACGCCTTGGATGAAGTGCTTGATGCTTTGGTGGCCAAGCGTCATCAAGTAGCCCTTAATGCGGGGTTTAAAA
>CAJQJI010000084.1 GCA_905478675.1 Candidatus Altimarinota bacterium | reverse complement strand
TCCCAAATCAATAACACCATGGATATCAACCAAGTACATTTCGACGAAACCAAGCAATCACAGCTCCCATTTGTAGAGCTACTTATCAACATGGGATACAGGTATATCTCTACCGCTCAAGTAGATACGGAACGAGGCGATGACATGAGTAAGTTCATCCTTCGCCAGACCGCGCGGAACAAACTAATGGAAATCAACCAATACGAGCGCGGGGGGCAAATGTTTAAGTTTACCGAAAAAGATATTGAAGAAGCGATTGATGAACTTGAGAATATCCCTCTTGAGGGCGTGGTTGATACCTCAAAAAAAATTTATTCTATGATTATGCCTACCTCTGGGGGCAAAACCGTCAAGGTAATGAAAGACGGAAAAAGTTCTTCAGAAAATTTTCGATTTATTGATTTTGAAAACCCAACCAACAATGATTTTGCCATAAACGTCGAATATAAAGCGGGGACGGGGAAAACCCCAATTCGCCCCGATATTGTTGTTTTTGTGAATGGAATCCCTTTTGTCATTGTTGAAAACAAAAAAGCTTCGGTCGGTATTGAAAAAGGGATTCAACAGCATCTTCGAAACCAAAAACCCGATTACTGTCCAAAGCTTTTTATTTACCCACAGTTACTGGTTTCAGCCAATAAAGAAGATTTTAAATACGGAACCCTAGGAACCCCAGAAGAATTTTATGCCACCTGGAAAGAGAAAGAAATGGCCGACTTAGAAACAAAAACTAAAAACTATATCGCGCAGCCAATTGCCAATAATTTATATCAACAAGTTTTAAAAGACCTCAATGGTGCTACTTATGGGCACCAACAAAATTGTCAACGCACGGTCACTTTTCAAGACAACAGTGTGGTCGCCTTTTTTGATCTCGCTCGATTGCTCGATTTAGCTAAAAATTTCGTTTTGTATGATGCGGGTATTAAAAAGGTCATGCGGTATCAGCAATACTTTGCGATCAAAAAAATACTCAACAGAGTCGAAGAAAAAGAAACTGGCCCTTATGGAGAAAAAAGAAAAGGAGGCTATGTGTGGCACACACAAGGTTCTGGAAAATCTTTAACGATGGTGATGTTTGTAAAAGCTTTGATTGAAGATCCAAATATCATTAATCCTCGGGTTTTAATTGTAACTGACAGAAAAGATCTTGATCGACAAATTAAAACGACGTTTATAAACGCCGGACTCAAGAAAGAAGTCATTCAAGCTAAAAGCGGGGAAGATTTACTAAAATTGTTAGAAACAAAAGACCGAAGAGTTATAACCACGTTGGTGCAAAAATTCCAAACCGCCAGCAAAAAACCAGAGAAGTTTCAAGACTTGGACGAAAATATTTTTGTTCTTATTGATGAAGCCCATAGAACCCAAGGCGGTGATGCGAATTTAGAAATGAACCGTGTTATTCCGAATGCTTGCTATATTGCTTTCACAGGAACTCCACTCCTAAAAGATGAGAAAACCAATAAAAAATTTGGAGAACGGATTGATAAATACACCATTGATGACGCTTTGGATGATGGCATTGTGTTGCCCCTTATTTATGAAGGACGATATGTCGATCTTGACCAAGATCGAGGAGAAATTGATCGCTTGTTTGAACGACTTACTCAAGATCTTGATGAAGATTTAACACGCCAGCTGCAGAAAAATATTGAGAAAAAAATTCTGAAAGATAACCCCAAAAGAATTACGGAGATTGCCTACGATATTGAAAAACATTACCTAAAACGGTTTGCTGGCACGGGACTCAAGGCTCAAATTGTAGCGCCGTCCAAATTTTCAGCGTTGTTATTTCAGAAATACTTCAGCCAAAGCGGTAAAATAAAAACGGCCTTAGTGCTGTCTGATGAGAACGGAATTATTGATGATAAAGATGAACATAAAAAAGAGGTAGAAACTTATTTAAAAGATATTAAAGCCAGCTACCAAAGTCTTTTAACGTATGAAAAAGAAGTCATCGACAGCTTTAAATATAACGATGACGGCATTGAAATTTTGATTGTCGTCGACAAATTGTTAACTGGGTTTGATGCGCCTAGGAACACGGTGCTCTATCTGGCCAAAGAACTTAAAGACCACAATTTGCTGCAAGCGATTGCCCGGGTAAATCGTTTGTACGAAAGCAAAGTGCTGCCAAAAACAGCTGGCTATATTATCGACTACTCCGAGAATGCTCAAAACATCCGAACAGCCATGCAGTTGTTTGGAAATTATGACGATGACGATGTGAAGGGCACGCTTATAGATGTAAGTGAGAAGATCAAAGAACTCGAAGCCGCTTACGGGGGGGTACATGAAATATTTAAAACAGTTTCCAGCGATGACGAAGCTTACTTGCAACATTTAGGCGAAGAAGCGACTCGGAAAGAGTTTTATGATGCACTCAATGGCTTTCTAAAAAACTTTAAAGATTGTTCCGTCTTGCAAGATTTTGTACATGAATTTGATCATTTAGATCTCTATCGAAGAGAACTAAAAAAATACATGGAACTTCGCAAAGTTGCCAGTATTCGGTATGCCGATACCGTTGATTTTTCTAAATATAAACAGGCCTTAATAAAAATCATGGATGATAATATTAAAGCCAGTGAAGCGGAGCTTCTGACAAAAGAGATTGTTATTACCGACTCCGAAGCCTTTGAACAAGCAATTGAAGAAATGGGGTCTGATAAGTCTAAGGCCGAAGCTATTGCTGCACAAACTGAGAGAACCATTACCGAAATGGAAGGAAAAGATCCAGTTTTTTACACTCACTTCTCTCAGAAAATAAGTGAATTACTTGAAGCGATGAGGCAAAAGAAAATTGCCGACATAGAAGCCTTAAAAGAGGCTCGGAATATACACGAACAAGTCATGACGAAACAAGATAAATCTCTACCAGAGAGTATTCAACGCGTTAAAGGCGCTGATATTTTCTACCGAAATCTACAAGAACGATTTATCTCGCTTGGTATGAACAATGACTCACTATGTCCGGTAGTTTTAGATTTATTTGAAATACTAAAACAAAATACCTCCGTAGATTGGTACAAACAATCTGACACCCAAAGAGTGATTAAAAACCGTTTAGATGATTATCTATACGACCAAGTGAAGTTAGAAATGAATATTGATCTCAACAATGAAGATATTACAGCCTTACTTGGAGATATTATGCGGTTGGCGCTAGAAAATTATGAAATATTCTAATGAATCCTCAGCTTTTTAAATACGGCAACCTGGAACATGAATATTATGTGGTTCAACAAGATCGAAAAAGCATTCGTCTTACCGTTTACCCAAATCTAAAAATAGTTTTGTATTGCCCTCAAAACTACACGCAAGAAAAGATTAATACCTTCTTAAAACGGAAGGCTCTTTGGATCAAAAAACAAGTAAACGACTTAACAAGACTTCAACCAAGACGGATAAAGAGAGAATACGTTTCGGGCGAAAGCTTTCTGTACCTTGGTCGACAATATAAACTTATTGTCGAGGCGGCTGCTAAAAATAAAGTTAACTTTGTAAATGGGCGAATCGTCCTTCAAACGAGTGACCAAAACAAAAATCAGGAAATTTTGGATAAATGGTATTTAGAAAGAGCTGAAACGGTTTTTAAAGAACGATATAAGGTTATGCTCAAGCAGTTTGATTATGATTTTATTCCAGAACTCGCTATGCGAAAGATGGAGAAACGCTGGGGCAGCTTTCTAACTAAAAAAAAGATACTGCTCAATCCCGAGCTTATAAAAGCCTCTAAGGAGTGTATTGATTACGTAATCACACATGAACTCTGCCACATGAAACATCAAAACCACAGTCCGGCTTATTATAAATTTTTAACTTCAAAATTTCCTCATTGGGAAAAGGTAAAAGAAGAACTAGAGCTGAGGTTTACGTAATGTTTCCCTGTTGCTCTGCTCCCGAGACTGGATTACTCACTTCGTTTTAAACGGCTTTTAGCGTGACGGCGTCGCGCAAAAAACAAATGCCTAGCGGCGCTTGTTTTTCTTCGCTCCTTGTATCGAACCAACTGGTTCGATTTCGCAGAGGCGAAACAAAGAAAAAAAGCTCTAGGTATAAAACCTAAAGCGTTTTTTCTGGCTCCCGAGACTGGATTCGAACCAGTGACAAATTGGTTAACAGCCAACTGCTCTACCACTGAGCTACTCGGGATCGTCGCCGGTGATTAAAAATCACGTTAGCCTGCGGAATATAGAAAGATTCGGTCACTTTGGCAAATGTTTTTAAAGGCTATCGACACAAAAAGTGTAAACAGGCATTAAAGGCAGTTGTAAAACGGCTCTAAATCTGCTAGAATAGCCCGATTAACCAGCGTTGTTTCTCGCTACTTCATAAACGGCCTTGCCGATGTCCGACCTCGGAGCTATCACTCTCGCCATTCTTGTCACCTATCTGGGGGCAGAAATGGCACGCAAACTCAATTACCCACGCGTGATTGGGCAACTGGTGATTAGTTTTGTATTGGCGATGCCGGTGATTAAAATATTGTTTCCCACCGCGTCGATTGAAGTTATTTCTATTTTGGCCGAACTGGGCGTCATTTTTTTGCTGCTGCTCACTGGTTTCCAACTAAATTTAGACGAATTTAAAAAAAATAAACACGAGTCGCTTATTATTGCTATGCTAGCGGCGTTAGTGCCCTTTAGCTTAGGGTTTTTACTGGGGCAAATTTGGCATTTTAACTGGCAAACTTCGCTCGTACTTGGAGCCTGTATGTCGGTTACCGCCGAAGGCACGACCGCCGCTTTACTGCTTGAAATGAAGCAGATGAAAACGCGGCTCGCCAGTATTATTTTAGGGGCGGGTATTATTGATGACGCGTTTGAAATTGTGTTTCTGAGTCTGATATTTTTTCTGGCCAATATGAATAATGGGGCCGAAAGCGCGCACTCTTTTTGGGAAGTCGTGGGCAAATACGAACTGTTTATTATTGGTATCTGGTTGGCGTTTCATTTTATTCCAAAATGGATTCAGAAAGTACAACGGACCGAAACCACCGTGTCGTTGATTAGTACGATGATTACCGTCGGGCTGATTATTGCTTTCTTTTCTGAATTTGTGGGCGTTGGCTCAGTGTTCGGCGCGTTTATTGCCGGGCTGATTCTGCAAAAATCGTTCTTTAACCCAAAAACCCGCGAAAAAGATACCCGCGCCTTACGTATTTTTGTATTCGCGTTTATTGTGCCGTTCTTTTTTGTAAATATTGGTTTGAACTTCGATTACCACGCCTTAGTCAATAACCCGGTGCTTACCGCCAGTGTGCTGGTTATGGCGATGGTCGGTAAAATACTGGGCACTATGATGGCCAAACCGTTTGTGAATTTATCGTACTCGCAACTCCACCTGATTGGCTGGGGCTTAAATTCTCGGGGCGTGATGGAACTGGTGCTGGCTCACATCGCGCTTGAAGCCAACTTAATTTCGACCGAACTGTATTCGGCCGTTGTTTTTATGGCCATCACGACCACCCTTATTTTCCCGTTTGTGATGAAAGCCGTCATTAAAAAAGATCCGCACATTATGACTCGTGGATCACAAAAAACAACGCTCAAGAAAAAAGCCGTTAGCGCGTAATTACCGTTCGTTCCGTAATGGTTTTAGTGTTCCCAAACTGGTCGGCTAGGCCGCTGATGGTTAAATAATAACGTTCGTTGGTTTGGTAGGTTTCGGGGCGTACTTTTAGTAACAGCGTGGTTTTATTCGCCAACAGTAAACCGCTTTGCACGTTTAGGTCTTCTGCTACGACTGGCACGGCGTAATTACGATCGGTTAGGGTGATATTTAAATCGGCGGCCGTGAAGCGTTGGATTTCGTTTTCTAGTATTTCTGG
>CAJQJI010000083.1 GCA_905478675.1 Candidatus Altimarinota bacterium | reverse complement strand
GTGTGTTCAACAAAGGTATCACTTTCAAAATTAGTATCCCATTGTCCATCACCTTCAAAATCCCAGCGGTAGGTGAAAGACTGTCCTTGCATTGGGGTGCCTTGAGTTTGAACGGTGAAGCGTAAAGTGTCAGAAACCGTAGCCACGGCATAATCACGAGCGGTTGTTTGGCGGCCTCGGTCACTCAGGTTTTGCCAGTAAACTTCTAAAAATTGGTCGTTTGGTTTAGCTTGAACTTCAACCACAGTACTAGTTTCTAAGCAGTAGTCTGGATTTGAAACTAGACAGTGTCGGAGGGTGATAGTTTTTTCGCCACTGCTTTTAAAAACATAATTTATTTTTAATTTTCCCGGTAGCACTTGGCCGTCAATAATCCACTCTAAAAAACTATCATTCGTCAGCTGTGTTTTACTGCCGTCTAAGCTTAAATTTGTGTTTTCTTTGATCGTGGCAGATCGCGGTGACACTTCTATTACGGGTGGTCTAAGCGGGTTTTGTGGAATGGAGACAAAGTTCGTTGTGCTGTTTTGGGCGTGTCCTTGGTTCCCCGTTCGGAGGTCTAAACCACTGGCTTGAATAATCGATCCATCTTCAAACTTAACTTCAACCGTTGGAAACGATTTACCAGACGCAGGCGTAAAACTAGCAATTAAGCTGGTGGTAAAATTAGTTTCCCAACGCCCATCAGAATTAAAATCCCAGCGGGCCTGTAATTTGTCTCGATTGAGATTATTACCAAAAACCGTGGCTTCATAAATGACGCTTTCACCCAAAGCTGGTGTTAAAGTAGAAACTTTTATTTGTACCGATCGTTGTTCGCTTTCTCGTACCGTGTAGCGATGTCCAGAAATGGTAGTAAGTCCGGTAGATTTATCTCGTACGACGACTTCAGCTACCGCATCACCGGTTTCAATGGGTCTAAATTTAAAAACAGGATTACTAGTAAAAGCCGTGCGTGGTAATTTTGAATCAGCTCTAAACTGATATTCTAAATCTTGATTAGTGCCATCCGCTCCTCGACTCAGGCTGGCATCTAACGTAAATTCAGTTTGTAAGCTCCCCGTCGTAGGGGTTAAGTTTACGCTCACTTGTGGTACGGATTGCGCTTGTGTCACGAAAGGCGCAAAGAGTAAACTAAGGAGTAGAACAAACTTTTTCATATATTTTAAATATCATTTTTGTGTAAAAAGTCAATAACCTATTTTTTAATATGAGGCTCGTTCTTGGTAATAAAATTTTACATCCTTAAACTGTAAATTGATGCACTACCATTTAAAAAATTTAGAAGTACCGGCTTATATTGGCGTTTATGATTTTGAAAAAGAAGGCCCACAACATTTACAAATAAATATTTACTTTGATTTTGCGGCTCAAATCGCGGCTCAAACTGATAACTTAGAGGATACGATTGATTACGCTAAAATCGAAAAATTAATTCGGCAGGTGTGTTTGGGGCAGCATTTTCAACTCCTCGAAACACTACAGGCACGCTTAGTGTCTGAAATAACGATGGCTTTCGCTGAAATTAAAAACTTAAAAGTAAGTTTAGAAAAATTTCCGTTTGAAAGCGGTAGCATTGTGGTGGTATAAAAAAAAACTCCAATTTGGAGTTTAAAAGTGGAGCCACCTGTCGGAGTCGAACCGACGACCTACGGGTTACAAATCCGTTGCTCTACCAGCTGAGCTAAGGTGGCGTCAAAATAGAAGTTGTATAAACAACGAACAGATCGTAGAAAAATTTTTGGCTATGGCAAATTTTTTTAGGTAAGATGTTCTAGTAAATTATGCCTCAAACTGAACAACTCGATACCGAAAGACTTTATTTAAGAACTTTAGCCGAAGCTGATTGCGGTGAAATTTACCGCTTAACTTCGGCCTATCCGAATATTTCGGAGTATATGACGTGGAATCCACCACAGAATTATGACGAAGTGCGTCATAAATTTTTAGAAAATCGAAAAACCGATGATCGCCATTTTGGGGTCTTTACGAAAGACGGGGATGATTTTTTAGGACGAATTACGGTACGAAATTTTCATTTAATGCAGCAGGATGCTGAAAAAAATTCAGTTTTTCTGAGTTTTTGGTTGTCTCCTGAACATCAAGGAAAAGGATTTGGAACAGAAATTTTAACTGAAGTTTGTCGTTATTGCATCGTGGATTTAAAAGTCCGTAAAATTTTTGCAGGAACGTTTTCAGAAAATAAAGCCTCTCAGGGGCTATTGCTTAAAACGGGTTTTAGAGAAATTGGCACGTTACGAAAGCACTATTTAAAAAACGGAATTTTTTATGATTCAGTTCGTTATGAATTACTAAACGAAGATTTTTTAGCGCATCGAACCGCGCCAAAGGTTTCCTAGCTTAAGGTCGTAGTTTTTTTACCAATCGATACAAAGCATACCACACTGGGTTTAGAACCACCTCTCTGCCGCTGGCATACGTGCTGCGGTAACCTCCAAAACGCGTTTTAAACTGCGTAATACCTTTGTAAGGATGATCTGGCTGATCAATTGGGGTAATGCCCGTAAAATCGTATGTTTTGGCTCCCAAGGCTTTAGCGTGTTTAATCATAGCCCACTGCAAAGCATAGGGCGCTCGTAGGTCACGTGTTTCGGGGGCGGAACTTGAAGCACCAAAGTAGTAAATCGATTTTTCGTGGTGAATGGTTAAAATTGCGGCCGCGACGGTTTGGCCGTTGTGTTGGGCGAGGCACAAATAGGTGTAAGGACTCAGGGTTTTAATAAAATTTTGGTAATAGGTTTTATCGTGTCCAAAAAAACCGTCACGAGTAGTCGTGTCGTCGTTAAGTTTTTGCCATTGCGTTAAGTGTTCATCACAGACTTTGGTCGCCGGATAAATCTCTACTTTCACTCCCGCCGTATCGGCGAGTCTCAGGGCTTTACGTCCTTGACGGTGCATTTGTGCTAGAATAGCTTCTTCGCTAGGAGTTAAATCAAGTAACAGCGAATCGGTTGGTTGAAAATCTTTGGTGGCTGGTTTGAGCGAAAACGTAGTTTTTTCTTTGGCTAAGGCCCTCCAATCAGATTCTTGCCAGTAGGGGTCAAGCCGCCAAAAAAGGCCGGACTCTTTTTTCAAAACTTGGCTAACTTGGTTTAAGAATTCGGCTTTAAAGCTCGCGTCAAGACGAGTCTTAATAACAGGACCACGAGCGGAGTAGTACCAGTGTGTATTTAAAAATCCCGTGCTCATTTTAACGCACCAAGTGGCGGCGATCCATTGCCCTTTTTCATCTAGGGCATAAAATCCTAATACCTGCTCTCGACCAGGAATTAGTTTTTGAAAGTCTCTCCAGGCAGTGCATTGATGGATTGAGCCGTGCTTAGCTTCGCTTATAAAGTTATCCCAAGCCGTGGCTACTGCTGGAGTATAATGCTTTAGTTCCCAATTCATGCTCTATTCTTGTAAGTTAAGCGGTGTGTAGACAACCGTCGCTTTGGTTTCGCTGTGTTTTCCGTCTGGGCCAAGCGCTTGAATCGTGTATACGTTTTCGCCTTCTTGCATGTTTCCATTCGCGCCTAGAGCAATAGCGGTGTATTGGAATTTAGTATCTCCGACGTTAAACTTACGAAGCTGAAATCCGTTTACTTTCACGGCATTAGTGCCGAGTGGAACTTCTCCAAATAAGGTGACTCGATCAGATGAAGTTTGATAAATAGCGTTTGGATCGTCCGCGAATAAGGCTGGAGTGGTAACTCGTGGCGCGGGGAAATCAAACGTGGTCTCGCTCGTTTCTTCGGTTGGAACCGTCGCTTCTACGGCAGCGGGTGATGCAACCACTGGTGCTGGCGCTGTGCCTTCGTAGGTTAGGCGTAGTTCGGTTACCGGAGAACGTTGGCCTTGGCGGTCAATGGCAATTACTTGATAGATATTTTCCCCTGGTTGTAGGGTATTGAATTTAGTGGCCGCAAAATAAGTCCATTTTCGGTCACCTGGTTCAAATTTTCCAAGTGTGTAGCCATTTACTTGAATTTGGAAGGCTTGTTCTGGCGCGGTTCCTTCTAGAGCAATCGAGTTTTGACTGGCCGGAATAACGGCATTTTGGGCTGGCGAAAGAATTAGCGGGGCTTCTAGTTCCGGATTTAATGGCGCTGTTGACTCAAGATCGGGTGAAGGCGTTTCAACTTCTTCGACGGGCGCAGGGGCATTACGAGCTTCAATTTTTTCGCGCGTTGAGGCGACACCGTCTGGATCAAAGAATTCTAAATTTCTTAAGTGCCATTCAGATTCTAAAAATTCTGGATCAATAATTTCAAGTAATGAGGCTGGTTCAGCCATGTTGGCCGCAGTCTCGGTAATAGCAATTTGCTGACCGACACTAACGGTTACTCGATTGCCTGGTTCGTCATTCTCTTCTAGTAAATCAAGTTGAACCCCCCCTTGAATAAGTTTTAATTCATCTGTGTCTTCCGATACTTTTAGGTCAAAGGTCGTGCCAGTAACATTTACAATTGAGCGCGGGGTATAAATTTTAATATCCGGTTTGTCGTCGCTTTGCGCCCAAGCCGTATTGTCTATCCGGGCCCACATTTCGCCCTGGTTGAGTCTCCAGTAGGCCGTAAATTGACCAGATGATTTTTTCTCTAGTTTTATAAGTTCAAGGCTGCTGTCTTCCCCTAAAAATAAATTGTGATCTTCAAAAAAAGTGAGCTTTAAGTGTGCGTTTCGGGCGGTTTGTAGTTGATCGCCTTCTACAAAATTTTGGC
>CAJQJI010000082.1 GCA_905478675.1 Candidatus Altimarinota bacterium | reverse complement strand
TTACTCTGCACCAAAACCAAGTCGCGGCGTTTACGCCTGAACTTAAAAATTTATTAGAACCAAGAACGGTGCCTACCGTTTTTTTAGAAAACGAAATAGCCGATCTTAAACATTTTTGGAAAACCGATCGTGACCAAAAAGAAGATGCCGTCTTACGAAAACTTTTCAAAAACGAGACGGTCGTGCATCCAAACGAAAACTTAATAAACCAATTAGAGTTAGAAAATTTTTCAAGCGTATTAAACCTTTGGCGTAACGCTACTCCCTTTGCCATTATTTTAGGCGAAGTAGCAACCGATGATTTAATCGGTTTAGGCAATGTGTTTCCCACTAAAAATAAATTTAACGCCGTAACACAATACCAGCCCCCTCAAACCGCTCATCATTTTTTTAGTAGCACCCGATGGGGCTTAAAAATAGAACTTACACAAAGCCACTTATTTGAGCTATTATTAATCGAACTCTGGGAACAACTTTTTAAAGTTCAATTTTACTTCGAGTACCATCTAAACGATTTATTTATTTGGACCAACGACGTAGAACATCCGCGTTTACTCGCCCAAAAAGTAAATAAGTACCAATTAACCGAAAAAGATTTTGAAAACGCCTTAAAGGCCTACTTAAAGTTTTTAGACCAAATTTATAAAGGCGAAAACAGTAAACAATTAGAAAAACTGGCTGAATTAACCGAGGGGCTACACGCCCATGAGTTTCAGTCTGGAACCTTTGGCGTTAATGAAAAACAACTCGATTTAAGTCAAACCCTGCAACACGTTTCGTTCGCTGAGTTCAAAACTTTTTATGAAAGTTTTGTCCGTACTCTACAAGCTATAAAATAAAAAAAGCCCCGCTTTGTGCGGGGCTTTTTTAAACTGAACGTGAAGTTATCGGTTTCGTTCAATCATTTCTTCTAAGTCAGCTTTAGGACGAACACCTACTGCCTCATCTACGACTTCTCCGCCTTTAAAGATTTTAAGAGCTGGAATCGACATCACCCCATATTTACTGGCGATTTCACTTTCATCATCCACATTTACTTTCACAATTTTGGCCCCAGGAGCTAAATCTTTAGAAATTTCTTCTAAAACCGGACCAATCATCTGACATGGTCCACACCAAGGCGCCCAAAAATCAACGAGCACAACCTCATCAGATTTAAGAACTTCAGCTTCGAAATCGGCAGTGGTAACATTATGAGCCATAAGAAAAATAATTAATTCAAACGTATTATAGTGCATTTAAAACACATGCACAAACCCTGTAAGTAATTCAGACTACACAAAAACGCTAAACTGTTTTACTAGAAGATTCATCTAAACCGCCCGCCATGTCTAGACCGCCTTTCATGGCCTCAAGTACCGCTAAGCACTCGCGGGCTTGCTCTGATTTTGGATCAATCTGTAACGCTTTTCTAAAAACACCCTCCGCTTCAGCGTGTTGCATAGAGTTCATATAACAAACCCCTAAATCACATAAAATATTCGGATCAAACGGACTCAAATTTCGTGAACGCTCTAATAAACTAATCCCCTGGGTTCGACGGTTGGCATTATAAACCGCCCAGCCTAAACATCTTAGAATCTCTGGGTGATTCGGTGAAATTTCATCCGCTTTTGTTAATTCTTCTACCGAATGGGTCCAATCTTCTTTCATTGAAAGTAGAAATCCCATTAAGTAATGAGCATTTGAAGAACGAGGATTCACCTTCAAAGCTTGTGTTAAAGCCTTGTGTGCTTTTTCATTTTGATGCGAACTGAGGTAATTATCCCCCAGTTCTTCGTAAGCTTCTAGACACTTAGGTTCAGTAATTAAAATTGATTGTAAAACTTCAATTGCCTCGGCATTACGCCCTTGGCTTTTAAGCACTTCAGCCTCCTTTATTAAAGCGATAATCGATTCGTTGTATAACATGTATTTTATTTAACGTAGTTAGTGCTTCATTATAACTATTTTCAATCAATTTACAACTCCCCAAAAACACACTTTTATTGTTTAGATATAAATTCTTTAATCGTCGCTTTCGCCGCATCAGTCTCTTGCTTAAGCGCAAAATGCAGGGTTGCTTTCAGAAATCCAATTTTATCGCCCGTATCAAAACGTTGCCCCTCTAAAATACGTCCATAAATTTTCCCATTATCGGCTAAATGATCTGCAAACGCATTTGCGAGTCGAACTTCCCCGTCTGGGCCAGGACTCGTCGTTTTTAATTTATGCCAAATATTCGGTGTAAGAATATATTTTCCAATCACCCCTAAATTAGAAGGCGCGTCTTCTAAAGCCGGTTTTTCTACAAATCGGCTTACCACTCCATGATGTTTATCAACTTTCGCATAATCGACAATTCCATATTGATCTACGCGCTCATCGGGTACTTTTTCAAGTAATACAACTGAATCACCCGTTTTCTCATACACTTCAATTAATTGCTGCACCGCATTCGGTCCGCCTTCATTATCAACAATATCATCGCCAAATAACACGACAACCGCTTCGTCCTCTTCTACCAAGCTTTGCGCACAAAGTAAGGCGTGTCCATCCCCCAAAGGTTGAGGCTGGCGAACGTACACAAAATTTGCCATATCAGACAACCCCTGAACAATTTCCAGTTCTTTCATTTTTTTCTTTTCAAATAAAGCATGTTCAAGTTCAAAATTTGCATCAAAATGATCTTCAATAGCTCGTTTCCCCCGCCCTGTTACAATAATAATATCCTCTATCCCCGCCGCCACCGCTTCTCGTACGATGTGCTCAATAGCCGGGGTATCAAAAATCGGTAACATCTCTTTTGGTTGCGCTTTTGTCGCGGGTAAAAAACGCGTTCCAAAGCCCGCCACCGGTAAAATTGCCTTACGAATAGGTTTCATATTTATATGGGTTTTAAAAAAAATTTACTAAAGAAGTCTGCCAAGCAATCAACCTTGGCGCTATAAAAACAAGTAACAAACTAACTAAACTTAAAACTAGCGCCATAATGGCCCACAAGCGTTTTTTATCAAACAGAACCCCCAGCAAAGACACCACGATATTAATCACAATAAAAAGCAAAATAGAGAAAAATAAAAGCTGAGCGATACTCATTAAAAAAGTAACGTTTCCAACCGTCGATTCAGTGTCTTGAGTTGGTTCTAGCACTAATAAAAACAAGAAAAAAAGCACACTTTGAAACAAAATTATCGGAGAAATGAGAAAGGCAAAAAAACCAAAACTGAAGCCTATTTTTAATTTCCATTTAGGTTCTAAAACCGCTTGTTTACTCGCTAAACGAAAGCTTTTAAGTGGTTTTGTTGTTTCTTTTGAATCGGCCTCTGTGGGCACGGACGGAACCTCAGGCAGGTTGGTCATTTTATTTTTAATTTATAAGGCTAACCGCTTAAAGTTGTTCACTAATACGAAGTAGCTGATTATATTTCGCCATGCGCTCTGAACGACACAATGACCCGGTTTTAATTTGGCCGGCATTGGTACCAACCGCTAAATCCGCAATAAACGGGTCTTCGGTTTCCCCAGACCGGTGTGAAATCACACAGGTAAACCCGTTTTCTTTGGCTAAATGCATGGTTTCAAACGTTTCACTCAAGGTCCCAATTTGGTTCACTTTAATGAGAATTGAGTTACATAAATTTTGGTCAATCCCCTGCTGCAGTCGTTTTTTATTAGTCACCAATAAATCATCCCCGACTAATTGAATTTTATCACCCAAGCGTTCCTGCATCATTTTGAAACCGGCAAAATCATCCTCTGCATGAGAATCTTCAATCGAACAAATTGGAAAATCTTTCACCAATCCTTCATATAAATCAACTAAGGCTTCAGAACTAATAACGTTCCCATCAATTTCGTACCCACTTTCAGTGTAAAACTCTGACGCCGCAGGATCCATAGCGATTTCAACTTCTTCTCCCGCCACATACCCCGCTTTGCTGATTGCCTCCATAATAACGTGTAACGCTTCTCGTACTTCTGGCAAACGAGGTGCAAATCCGCCTTCATCTCCGACGGCTGTCGATTCGCCTTTAGCCGTTAATATTTTTTTCAGGGTATGGAAAATTTCCGCTCCAGCGCGAAGATTGTCTTCAAAAACAGGGAATTTAGGCATCACCATAAACTCTTGAATGGCTAAACCAGAATCCGCATGCGAACCTCCATTGATAATATTCATCATTGGCCGAGGCAACGAAACGGCCTCACTTTGAAATAAAGTTTGAATATGTTGCCATAACGGAACCCCTTTTTGAATCGCGGCTAAACGCGCTGCCGCTAAAGAAATACCTAAAATAGCATTCGCGCCAAAATTCGTTTTATTCTCGGTTCCGTCGGCCTTAAGCATAGCCGCATCAAGGGCCGCTTGGTCTTGCGGATCCATCCCAATCACCACCGCGGCTAGTTCGTTTTCTACATGTGCAATCGCTTTTAAAACACCTTTTCCACCATATCGACTTTCGTCACCATCACGAAGTTCTAAGGCTTCATGAACCCCTGTAGAAGCACCACTCGGCACACACGCCCGAGCGATGTTTTCGCCATCACTGACCTCAACTTCAACCGTTGGATTCCCACGAGAATCTAAAATTTCACGAGCGTGGACAGAGGTAATGGCAGTCATTTAAGGTTAGTATTAAAAAATTCATTTTAATTCTAACGCACTCCCCAACTTAAACCAAAGTGAAATTTACAACTTAGCCGTCGCGACTTTCAAACCCAGCAGAATTAAGATACCGCCAAACACTTGGTCAGCTCGTTTTTCTATACGCAAAAATTTGTCTCGAATAGGCTTAACGGTCATAACCGTCGCCACAAAGCTAAACCACGCCAGGGTTAGGAAAAATAAAGTTAACGTAATAACTAGAATCGTACTAAACGGTAAATCAGGTGGGATCATCACACTGAAAAATCCTAAAAAATAGAGCGTCACTTTCGGGTTTAATAAGTTGGTTAGAAACCCATCACGCCAAGCCTGCCATGGCTTAAGTTCTTTTTTTGTCGCGGTGACTTCAAAATCAAGTTTTGAATCGGATTTTGCAAACAAGGCCTTCACCCCTAAATAAATCAAGTACGCCGCTCCAATCAACTTCACTATATTAAAGAGCAAAATAGATTGAGAAATAAGTAATGCAATTCCTAGCAAGCAGTACGTAATATGTACTAACACCCCACAAGCAAAACCTAGAGCGGTCCAAATCCCAATAGCCCTAGAATATTTAAGCGTATGCTTAATACAGATCACTAAATCGGGCCCAGGACTCATAACCGCCATTAAATGAACCAAGGCAACCGTTACTAAAAGTGGAGTCATACGAGTTTTATTTGAATTCAACGCCAATTTAACCGACAATACAAATCGTGCAAAAACTTATTTTACCCAGCTTGATTTTATTTTTGCTTACCAGTGCCACGGCACTGGGGCAAAGCCGCCTAAAAACCACTAATAGTGTTGCTATAAAAGACGGCTTCATTGTTGAGAGTGTGGTTTTGGCCGATGCCAGCAGCCAATTATTTTTGGAATTTATTAAAAATGACCGAGTCGCTAAAAGCTTAGATGGTCAAATTTATACGGGAGAAATTCTCCCACCGGTAAAAATTGATAGTCCAGCCAAAGCCCCCCGAGCTCGCATGCGAGAAGTGCTTTCTTTTGAAGTGATATCTGACACCAGTGAAGCCTTAGAACTGATTGATCAGTTCTCGGCCTTACATTCAAAAGTCAGACTGCGACAAAGTTTAAGCAACCAAGCCGGCGAACGAACACAAGGCGCGCAACTTATTGCTCTTTTTGACGTCGCCGACGAAATTAATAATCCCGCCTTATGGCGATATATGCCAGAAAACCCCTTAAGTCCGTGGAAACGACTGGGAGGCATCACAGGCGAAACCCCGGCTGGCGAGGATCAAATATTCTCAGCGTATTTATTTAGCACGGGCACTTTTACTATTTGGGATGAAAACCCTTTACCAACCTTTGAACCGAGTTTCATTAATGATGAAATTGAGTTTGCAGAACCTTCCCCCTACCCGAGCGTAACGGAAGAGGAAGAAGAACTAAGCCTTTTAGAAGAAGCTGACTTTGTAGAATTATTAGAAGGCGATGCCGCCTTATTCGAAGACGAATTAGAGACGCTTTCTGAGCCAGAAGATGACGAGCTAACCGTCCCAGCGGTGAGCACAACAGAGACCGAAACTGGCTCATTAATTCCCGCTATCCCCGAAGACGCCACCACGACCTCCGCACCAGCGCCTTCGGCTTCAAGTACTACCAATCCCTCACCAGTACCAAATAATAACAGTGATTTTTTACTCGCACCGCCAACTCAAAGTAACACGACCGTACCGGCCAGTCCGAGTAATGAAGTCGGCAACCTTGACGAAATCAGCGTAGCTCAAGCCCTTCAAGCTAACAGTTTTACCGACTTTGGCACTAACGACGGCGACCTACCAGTCGCGGGAGGGATTCAGTTCCCTTGGTTTTTATTAATCCTGTTTGGCATTATTGGTTTTAGTATTTATGCTATTCGCCAAAAACCATACTAAAACACTTAAATTACAAGATTTACGTGATTTTTACGGTCTCTCTAGGGCCTCAATCCTTCTCAATTTATGAGGTAAAAAAGGTTTGACGCCGCCTTAATATTTAAGTACAATAAAACTTAATAGAAATTTGTCAAAACCTTAATGACCGACTTAACCCGATCCATCCTACCCGAAGACGAAGTCAGCAAACTAAAGCGTTATCTAGAAGGCCAACCTAAGTTGATCATCATAACGCATGCTAATCCTGATGGTGACGCCATTGGTTCGGCTTTAGGGCTTTATGGAGGTTTAAAGGACAAAGGTTTAAACGTAGAAGTCGCTTGTATTGACCCATGTCCAGAGGAGTTTAAATACCTAAACCATGTCGATCAGTTAAAACTAGATTTCAACCCGAAAGATTATCAAGCCGTAGTGTTTGTTGATTGTGGCGATAAAAAGCTTACCCGCTTTGAAAAAGCCCATCCAGAAATTCTATCCGATGATTTGGTTAAGATTAATATCGATCATCACGCTTCTAACGATAACTTTGGTGAAATCAACTTTGTTATCACCGATGTCGCTTCGGCTAGTATGATTGTGTACCAAATTCTAAAAGCACTGAAGTGCAAAATCACACCAGCCACGGCTAATGCACTTATGACAGGAATTTATACGGATACTGGCGGCTTTATGCACCAAAACACAACCCCATTAACCTACCAATATGCGGCCGAGCTTATTAAGTTAGGCGCCAGCCCGCAACATGTCGCGCAAAACGTGTTTCATAAATACGATTTTAATACGCTTAAGCTTTGGGGGAAAGTGTTGCAAAACCTACACGTTACGGCCGATGGCGCGGCGGTGGTCGGGGTTGAAGAAAAAGATTATGAAAGCTTAGGCTGTACTCGACAAGACTTAGCTGGCGTAATTGATTTTATTAATGCCATGCCCGAAGCCCGTTACAGCGTAATGCTCTCCGAAGACGGGAAAGGAAACGTAAAAGCCAGTCTACGTACTCGTAAAGACGATGTAGACGTCAAAGCCTTAGCCGAACAATACGGAGGCGGTGGACACGTAAAGGCTGCTGGATTCTCTATTCCTGGTGGACGGCTTGAAAAAGAAGTTAAGTGGAAAATTGTTCAAGACTAATTTAAAAAAATGAGCGACTCAATTACTCGATCCCAATTACAAAAAAGCATTGCTTTAATGGTAAAACAAACCGAACTTTTTCCTGAAAACATTAACCAGCAAGCCCAGGACTTAAACCAAGAAGATTTAGAAAAACTAACCATCACGCTACACGTAGCCCAAAAGTCCGTTGGTGACTTAGATAAACAGCAATCAGAACAATTACAAAAAAGCTTAAAACGGTATTTCGACGGTAAAAAACGTGTGTACCAAAAAACCCAGCAAGCGTGGCTTGAACACCAAGAAGCTAAACACGAAGCGCAAGAAACTTTATTTGAAGAAGCGCTGCTAAAACAAATCTAATGAGCACGCCCGCAAACCGCCCAGAACATCATAATCAAGCCGACTACGGCACACTTGATTATTTTCAGCAAGAATTAAATTCCGAAACTCCGTGGCGTCGGCTCGAGGCCGCCCGCAGCTTAGCCGATAAAGCGGCTAATAATTTTGCCCGGGTACTCGAAAAAGACTACCAAACCACTTTAGGCGTTGAGGCCGATGATAGCCAGTACGATGAAGAAATGATTGCGGAAGTCAAAGCGGAGTGCCAAGTACTTCATGACAAAATTTTACGAGATTTACAAGCAAGCGAGCCGAATGACGCCAATCACGCTAAAGGCTATACGGGCGGCTATATGTCCCCGGTCGTCGGTTTATTTAAAATCGCGACGCTTGAAAACAGTGATCCCTTTTTAGATATAGCCACCCTTGAAGGTGATTTCAGTCTTCAAAGCCTGGCTAAAAGCAACCTTGATGGGCCCTATGATAAATATGGGTTTGATATCAACAACGCTATAGATCGTGAAATGGCAATCAGAGCAATTATGTCAGAATCCGATATAACCCTTTATAACGACGAAGTTAGAACCTAACGTTTATTAAAGCCTAAAAAAGAGAAAGCAAAAAACATAAAGGCAAAAACGCCTAGGACTATAAATAAAGGATTGACGCCTGCCGTTGGTAAGCTTTCTCCACTGGCACTTTGCGCAATACTCTTACTTTGAGGAGCACTATTAATAGTGGCCGTATTAACCACTGATGCTGGCGCAGGCGGGGTTACTACTACAGGCGTAGGAGGAGCCATAACCGCGGGTTCAGGTTGTGCTTCTGGCGCCTCTATTTGTGTTACTTTCGCTAAATCTTCTGTTTCAAATAAATCGCCCGAACCAAACAAATCTTCAAAGTCCAAAATCCCCTCAAACTCATCATCAACCGTTGTTACTGCCGCCACGTTAACCGTGCCTGTCATAGAAGGATGCAGTTCACAAATATAATCAAAATTTCCGGCTGAAGTAAAAACAAATTCATAACTTTCTCCAGGATTTATGTTCGCACTGCCACCAAAACTACCTTTAATTTTATGAGGCACCGTATCACGATTAATCCAACGCACCGTATCTCCTTGATTTACATCCGCTGCGGCTGGCGTAAGAGTCATGCTGCTCATATCAATTTCTTGAACCGCCGCAAAAGCACTATTAAAGAGCGCAAACCCAAAACCTAAAAACCATAATTTTTTCATTAATTTCATTGTGTTTTAAAACGGAAGAAGAGTCAAACCCCACCCTCTTTACAAGCCGACTTTAATCAGGAATAATTATGAAAATTATGCCCTATTTTATAAAATCATGACCAACCCACTCAACACCTTACTAAAAGATCAACTACAAACTCAGATTTACACTCAAGCGGCCAAAAAATTAAACGTTGATTCGGCTCAAAGCCAAGCCTTGATAGACAAAGCTATTCCGACTTTATTAAAAGGCCTAGCCACCAACAGCCAAAACCAAACAGGAGCGAATAATTTATTAAAAGCTTTAAAACAAGATAAACATAGTGGTAAAATTCTAGATTCAAACGAGGATTTTTTTACCGACGCAAACCTAGACGAAGGCGATAAAATTTTAAAACACATTTTAGGAGACACCCGCGACGACATTGCCGCCGCCCTTGCCCTTGAAACAAAAACCGATACGAATACCGCTAAAAAAACTTTAGCCGCCCTCTCCCCGATTGTGATGGGCGCACTAGGTAAAGCAGTTCAGTCCAAAAAACTAAACGCAACACAAGTCAGTACGATTTTAAATTTAGTCTTAAAAGAAAAAGATTTTGCTAAAGCCGGTGAAAAAATTGCCTTAATGCTATGGGACTCAAACAACAATGGGCAGTACAAAGATGATTTGTTTGAAATCGGCAAAAGCTGGATTAGTAAAATGTTAAACAAGAAAAAGAAGTAGAAGTTTAAGTTTAGGACTTTCAAAAACCCCCTAAGTCTGCTATAATGATTAGATTTATTGAGCAGAAACCATGCAAAAACAAATTCAACAGTGGGTTAAAGTCAGTGCTAATTTAAAAAGAAACTTAGAGTATTTTGTAGAAACGGCCAACGCCCATAATACTGAAAAAATTCTA
>CAJQJI010000081.1 GCA_905478675.1 Candidatus Altimarinota bacterium | reverse complement strand
CCACCAACGCATCAATAAGGGCGCTTGAGTGATAATATTTTTAGGCGTTTGAAACGAGGTTTGTGCTTGAAATTGTGCCCATTCAAATTGCCCAATACCAACCCCGTGCCACCACACAAAAAAGCCTTCTAAATACGGTTTTGTTAAATCATACCCAATTGTCGATTTCAAGTTAGGGACTAAATTTAAGGCTATAAATAACACAATCCCACCGAATACCATGCCCCAAAGCCAAAACCATTTTCGACGATATAACCGATAATCCTTCCACATTAGGAAAAGCCACGCCAACGCCATCAGCCACGCTAACCCAAGTGAGGCTGATAGATAAACGCCGCCCCCAAGGGTCAGCCCAATTATTAATATTTTAAGCCATAATTTTATAGCTTGCTGCCACGCATGTAAGGCAGCTAAAAAGGCACTCATTACAAGCAAGTCGACATTTACAAACGGTGGAAAAAGCCACCAAGCCACTAAGCTTAAAACAATTCCGGCTGCGTAAGCATACCAGACCCAAGGGAGTTTAAATTCTCGCTCTAACTGTAAGCTAAGCGCTAAACTCGCCGTCATCCACAAACTTAAATAGCCTAAAGAGCTTTGCGCTTGAGTGGAAAAAATAACATTCACCATCAATACGCTCACAAACAACAATAAATAAAACCAACGGCTAATATGAATCGGTCGCAGTTCCCCTAAGGCCCACTGAGTAAAAAACAACCCCCACAGCGCTAACCCAGACAGTGGAAACACTAATTCTAACCAAGGCAAAAATGGCCCTAAAGCATACGGATCCCCCACCACATTCCACCCTGCGTTCCAAGAAAAACTTATCACTAGCAGCCCTAACGAAGCGTAAAAAATAGTTTTTAAAAGTATCACTATAGCCTGGTTCGAAGGTTGTTCAAGCCAGCGCATTAGCGTTCAATGGCATTAGCTCGGGCAATTTCTCGTTGTAATAACGTTGAAACCGCAAAGGCGGAAGTCTCAAGCGCTCGCTCGCTCGACATACGACCAGCGTTAATAGCGTCAATCCCTGGTTTTAACGCTTCATAAAACACAATTTTAGGTAGCGGCATTAAATTGGCCCGAGCAAATTTGGCTTGGCGGACATAAATCCCTACCAATGGCACTTGTTCTTGTTCCAACAACAAATCAAGCCGTGGTGATGGCATTAAGGTTTCTTCGTGCCATTTTTGTAGATTGTCCTTCTGAATTGCAAACTTTAAAAACTGCCATGATGTTTCTGGGTACTTTGTGTTGCGCGTTACCGCTAAGGCTTTAACCGTCCCAACCACTTTTCGGTTTGGGCTAATTTGCGGATCTTCAACTTGAGGTAAAAAGGCCACTCGAATATTTTTATCATCAATATAGGTTTGATTACTGGCTTTTAAGTCTTTGATAATCGCTTGTAAACGTGGTAAATCTTGGGCTTTCGCAAAAATCATTGAGGTCTTGCCAGTCGCAAAAGTTCTTAAATCTTTCTCATCGCTCGTACTGTCGGCCAGCGTCGAGTTCCAGCTGTAATTTTTGTAGCGTTCATCGGCGTAACTGGTGAAATAATTTACCGCTTCTACACCGGCATTAACACTTCGTCCCCCCTCACTCAAAGTTTCACTTTTATCAAAAGTGGCCAGCGTTTGCGTTTCATCAAAAAACTCTACGCCAGACTGTAACATTAAGTTTTCAATTATCTCTGGACCATAATTTATATTATCGGTCCGCCCTAGTGCGGCCCCAGAAACCGTAAACCGTTCAAAGGAATTATCTTGCTTAGAAAGCACCGCCGCATCTTCCTGTAATCCTACCCATGTAGTAGCCGGTGTATTTCGGTCTGGTAAACGATCGGTTAAATGTTCGTCATTAAAAATGAGCGCTAAACTATCAACCGCCATTGGGACGCCTAAAATATCTTTTTCGTTGACTAAGAGAGCATCATTGGCTGATTGCACAAACGTGTTTCTAAAATTTTCAGGCGTAAATCCTAATTCCGTTTTAGCGAAAGTTAACTTTTTAGGATTTTGCGCAATCCACTCGCCCTTCGTAAAAATAATATCGGGTCCGCCGCCTTCCGCCAAGGCATTCACCAACACTTCTTGCATTTCAACTTCATCGTCAAAACTCACCACATTAAAACGGAGATTTGAGTTCGCCACTTTCACGGCAAACTCTTGCCCTAACGATTCAAAAAAGCGCGGTTGATCGGTCGTCCAAATATTAATGACCGCTAAATTACTCCCCGGAGTTTGATTCGGGTTAGTGACCGCATCGCGACGTTCACAACCACTCATAAATAAAACGCTCACCCCGAGAATCAATACCCATAATTTTTTCATACAATCAAATGGTAACAAAAAAACTTACACCTTCACAATTTTAATCTGTTGCACTGATTTTGGTAAATCAAGCGATTGTATTTTTAACAGCAAGGTTTGCGTCTGCATGAACAGTTCAGCCCCACTACTCCCCGTCGCTCGAATGGTTAAACTTCCTGCCTTAAATTTTAGTGGCGTCCATGACTCTGAAAAACTTGGATAATCTTGCGCGATAAGACGACGAACGTTTTCACAAATTAACGATCCCAAAGCAACATCATCTAATTTATATTTAGAGGTGGCGGTAAAAACGAAATTCTTAGCGGGTTCAAACATGCGCGTTTTCAAGGTAAGTAAATCGTTCTACAGGTATACCTTTTACGGTCACCTTATCAAGCCACATTTTCAAAGGCCGCACAAACGTTAAATCGTTTCCATAAAGTTCTGTATCAACCTTATTAATGGTATATAGCGCTTTATAATGCACCATTGGCGCTTGCGTTTCGGTGTGCATTACAACTCCCAATACTTCATAATAGGCCCCTTTATAATGACGATATTTGCCTCGCTTTAACATCTACTCTACAATTTAATGGTAATGCGCGAAGGCGCAACTTCTCCTAAATAAATTAATGAGTGACCCAATTACCCCTTTGCTAGAACAACTTAAAAAGAACGAAGCACTACTGCAGCAAATAGCTACCACCCAGATAGAAGCGTTAGAACTTAACAAAAAAACACTTCTCACGGAGCGTTATCGTGTGGCTATTATGGGGCTTAAGTTCTTGTTTATTGTACTGCTTACTTGGATTTCAATCGCTTTTTTAGACGATATGGTGCAAGGCCTTATGAGCTCCACTGGACTCGGAAATTCTGGGGCAATTGAACTGGGCGGGGCTGATGATTTAACTGAGCAGCTTAAAAGCTCGCAAGACTTGATGAAAGAAATTATGGGGCGTTAAAAATTTCTCACTCGTTCGTATAAATCCCGAAAACTAGAGTGATCAAAATCAGTTTCTCGCTGATTTTGAATAGCGCTCCAAGCCATAATTTGAGAAGCAAGTCCCTCGAACCACAGGGCTTCTTCAATTGTGTTTTCAGTTGTTTTAAATATCTCTAGTTGCTGAATTAGTTTATTAAAATGAGCGTGAATACGCTCTCCCTGCTCTTTATAAAAGAAAGGCATTCCCTTTAGCTGCCAAGCTTCAATCTTTTTAATCTCTTTATAAAAGAAACTTTGCAACTGTTTCGTTTTAGGTTCTATCGTTAATTTTCTTAAGGTTTCTTGATCCAGTGCATCTTGAATTAAGATTGAATTTATCTGCGCTATAACGCCCGACACAGAGGTTCGTAAAGCGTCTAACGCATAGAGTTTCGATTGCACATCGGCCTTGAAATCGTCGGGAGAGGCTAGTCTGAATCGAAGCACTTTATTCATTTTTAGGGTTTAATAATTCTAACCAACTAACCCCCAGTTCTTTTTTTATATCGTGCCCTATTTTTATCACCGGCACGCCAATAATGTTTTGGAAATCTCCGGCGATAAAATCCAGAAAAAAGATTCCAGGTCCTAAAATAGAATACGCGCCACATTTCCCCTGCCAGTCACCGAAACTTAAGTAGTGCTCAATTTCAGCGTCCGTCACATCATCTCTGAACTGCGCTTGAGTCGCTTGATGATCGGTAATTTCAAACGTTTTCCCTTTATATTGCCCGATAAGCGCAAACCCCGAAACAATTTGTTGTGACTGTCCGACAAAGCTTTTTAGCATCAATGTAGCTTCTTCTACACTATGCGCTTTACCTAAACTACCACCTTTGAATTCAATCATCGAATCAAAGCCCATCACCATAAAGTCTGAGTTCGAACTTAGTTCGAACTTAGTTCGAACTCGGTCAAAAACAGACTGGGCTTTCCCTAAGGCGAAAGCCTCAACCTGTGCAAACGGCTCTAAATTCGGATCAATAATTTCTTCATAATCAGGCGCGATGGCTTCATACACCACGCCCATACGATCAAAGAGTTCTTTACGGTTCGGAGACGTAGAAGCCAGAATGAGTTTCATGCTTAATTAAAGAAAAAGAACGACATTAAGATGCCACCGCCGAGTAAAAGACAATAAGGCGCAAACCAAATCCAGCGACGCTCCACGAGCGTCTTCATACTATAAATAGCGGCTAGGGCGGTTAAAAATGAAGCCGCAAACCCGACGAGCGTGGCGAAGCTGAAATCTAAACTCCCCCATTCGTCTTTTAGCATAAACACCAGCGCGCCTAAAATAGTAGGAATCGAAAGCAAGAAGGATAACTTTACCGCTAACTGTCGGTTCAGCCCCACCAAAATAAGAAACGCAATAGTGAGCCCCGAACGGGAAATACCAGGAATAACCGCCAACCCTTGCACGAGACCAAGTACAATAGCTAGGGGCCAAGTAAAACTAATTTCACTCTTTCGTCTACATTTTTCGGCTACCACAATCAGTCCCCCGGTAATAATTAAAGTCCCGGCCACCCATTTAAGATTTAACAGCGATTCAAAGAAAGGCTCAATGAGTAACGCGACCCCAACGGTAAAAATCGTTGCCGCCACTAACTGCCAGGCCAGAATACCGTCTGATACTAACTTTTTACGTTGCCACGCCTTAACATCAAAAGCCGCTTTAAGTAACTTCCAGACATCTTGTCGATATACAACTAACACGGCCAATAAGCTGGCGGCGTGCAATAAAATTGTAAAATTAATGTCGGGTTTAAGCCCCAGCCACACTTCGGCTAAAAACAAATGTCCACTCGAAGAAACGGGGAAAAATTCAGTCAGCCCTTGAACGACACCGAGCAGTAAACTTTGCCAAATTTCCATCATCCAGAGTGTAGTGGAGTCTATTTAAATTTCCATTTTTAAATACATAATCCCCACCTAAATGGCTTTAATAAAGCGTCGCTAATTTTTTGGTTTTATATAAAAAAAATAATGCACCAAATTTTGGTAAATGATTTGAATTAAAAAAGTTGCACCCACAACATCTAGTGGTTAAAGTTATCTTTGCTCCCCAGATATTGGGAAAAACAAAAAAATAAAAATTTCGCAAAACTGACCTAAAAACCTTATTTTAAAGATGGTTTGCAGCGTTTTTAGCCCCTAAAAATTACATTTTAATTTAACCACACAACTTTTCTTTCATTTCTTAACCTCCCTCTTTTTCTCCTATGGCGATTACTCACATTCAAAAACGAGACGAAAGTATCAAAAAATTTGATACCTCAAAAATTGTTGAAGCTATCAGTAAAGCAATGCACGCAGCCAACGATGGCAATCAAGCCGATGCCCAACGCATTGCCGATGAAGTCATTCAAACGCTTGAAGATATTAAGTTAAAAGATAAACGCTATATTCCTTCAGTAGAAGGCGTGCAAAATATTGTAGAAGATGCGTTAATGAACAGTGAGTTTCATGACGCCGCAAAGGGTTATATTCTCTACCGAGCCAAACAAGCTGAAGACCGAAAGCTCGATATTTTCAAAAAACGAATCAACTTAAAACCCTACGAGTACCCAGAATTATTGGAATACACCGACGCGATTCGTCACTCTTACTGGATTCACACTGAATTTAATTTCACCAGTGATATTCAAGATTTCAAAGTCGGCATGAGCGACCATGAACGAGAAGCCATTAGTCGTACCATGCTGGCTATTTCTCAAATCGAAGTCGCCGTTAAAACCTTTTGGGGGAACTTACATGAAAAACTCCCAAAACCCGAAATCGGGGCCGTGGGCGCAACTTTTGCCGAAAGTGAAGTACGTCACCATGATGCTTATTCACACTTACTTGAAATTCTGGGACTCAACGAGGAATTTGAAAACCTAAAACACAACCCCGTTATGATGGAGCGGGTTGATTATCTTGAAAACGCGCTCAAACACTCTCGTAGTGAAGATAATCGCGATTATGCCGAATCAATTTTATTGTTCTCGCTGTTTATTGAACACGTTTCACTGTTCTCACAGTTCCTCATTATGATGGCCTTCAATAAACACAAAAGTAAACTTAAAGGCGTTTCGAATGTGGTTGAAGCGACGTCTAAAGAAGAACAAATTCACGGTAATTTTGGGATTGATGTTATTCAAATCATTAAAAAAGAGAACCCAAGTTGGTTTGATGATAAACACAGCCAAATGGTGCAAGACATGTGTCTTCAAGCCTATGAATCTGAGAAAAAAATTATTGATTGGATTTTTGAAGAGGGCGAACTTGAATTTCTACCAAAAGTAATCGTTGAAGAATTTATTAAAGACCGATTTAATCGATCACTCAAAAGCCTCGATATTAAACCCATATTTGAAACCAACAACGATTTACTCGAACAGTCTGAATGGTTTGATGAAGAAATTATTGGCACGAAGCATATTGATTTCTTTGTAAAAAGATCCGTCAATTACAATAAGAAAAGTAAAAGTATTACCGCCGACGACTTATTCTAGACTCACGCCATACTTCCCTTTTTATAACAACACAGCTGTAAATTTTAAGTACAGCGCCCCTTTAAATTACTCTTTAACTCCCACTACTCCATGAAATGGTTAACTGAAAACAGCCGAAAATTCCTTGAAAGAGGTTACTTACTCCCTGGTGTAACCCCAGAAGAACGAATTCGCCAAATCGCGGATCGAGCCCAAGAAATTAATGGCATTGAGGGCTTTGCGGACAAATTTTATAAATATATGTCAGAAGGTTACTACTCTTTAGCGTCACCGGTTTGGTCTAATTTTGGCCAAAAACGAGGGTTACCGATTAGTTGTTTTGGCTCTTTTGTGGGAGATGATATGGGGGAAATTTTATTCACTCAGGGCGAAGTTGGGATGATGTCTAAAATGGGCGGTGGAACGTCTGGTTATTTTGGAAACCTGCGTCACCGAGGCGCCCCGATTACCAATAATGGTAAATCCTCTGGGGCGGTTCATTTCATGCAACTGTTTGATAAAATGGTCGATATTGTGAGCCAAGGCGCGACGCGACGAGGGCAATTTGCTCCTTACTTACCGCTTAGTCATCCCGATGCGAACGAATTCTTAGATTTAGGAACCGAAGGGAACCCTATCCAAAAATTAACCCATGGAGTGACGGCGAGTAATGAATGGATGGAATCAATGATTGAGGGCGACGAAGAAAAACGAAAACTATGGGCCAAAGTTATCCAACGTCGAGGTGAAATTGGGTATCCTTACATTTTGTTTGAAGATAACGTAAATGATAACACCGTTGATGTGTACGCTAAAGAGGGCCGACGTATTTGGGCCAGTAACTTGTGTACTGAAATTATGCTCCCAAGTAAAAACGATGAATCATTCGTTTGTTGTTTATCTTCTATCAACATTTTGCACTACGATGCTTGGAAAGATACTGATGCGGTAGAAACTTTAACCTACTTTTTGGATACAGTTATGAGTGAGTTTATTGAAAAACTAGAAGCTTACCGCGACAGCGAAGATCCGCATGACCAAAAAGTATTTATGTTTATGGAGCGAGCCTACAACTTTGCGCGCCGTCACCGAGCGCTTGGCTTAGGAGTTTTAGGTTGGCATTCTTATCTACAAAAAAACCGAATTAGCTTTGAAAGCCGAGAAGCCGCCAAACTAAACCATGATATTTTCAAACTGGTTCAAGAGCGCACCTACAAAGCCTCAGCTGAAATGGGCGAAAAATTTGGCGAACCAGAAGTGCTTAAGGGCTACGGACGACGCAACACCACTACTATGGCCGTAGCGCCAACGACTTCTTCAGCCTTTATTTTAGGTCAAGTTTCACAAGGGATTGAGCCAATTTGGTCTAACTGTTACGTGAAAGATATTCAGAAAATTAAAACGACGATCAAAAATCCATTCTTAGTAGAGTTACTGGAAGAAAAAGGCAAAAATGATGTTGAAACTTGGCGTCATATCCGAGATCACGATGGTTCAGTCCAAAAACTAGACTGTTTAACCGAC
>CAJQJI010000080.1 GCA_905478675.1 Candidatus Altimarinota bacterium | reverse complement strand
GTTGTTTGGCTCGCACTGTTAATAGCTGATTGGCTGCTAGTGGTAATAGTCGAAGTGCTAGAAGTTGAACTACTTGAGGCGCTAGTGCTACTAGAAGTTGAGGTCGACGTTGAAGTTGAAGTGCTACTTGAAGTGGTTTCGCCAGAGTTTAAATCAACTTTGCGAATTGAACTATTCTCTTTTTTTATAATGTTTCTTGATTGGCTCGTAGCGCTATCACGAGGAATGGCGAGAATGGTTTTAAGCGTCCGAATAGGGCTATCACCGAAAGTTTTTTCTTCTCCGCCTTGGTCTTTGTAAAAGAATCCTTGAGCGTAGTACGTCGTTTCAGGGTTAAGACCGGTAATTCGAAGACTTGAAGTGCTATCACTCACACTCGTTTCTAATAACGGGTCACTCATGTCTGAATTAGACGAAAGCTTGATCACAAACCCATCAAAGTCTGAACTCGCCATTTCTCGTGGCTGAGACCAGAAAAAATCGGCGAAAGTGTCGTAGGCGTATTTTCTTAAGACGCCAAACTCAAAGTCGCTGGTGTCTTGTGTATCACCCGTTTCAGTTGAAATCACTGGGTCCGTAATGGCAATGTGTTCAGCGGTTACATTGTGATTGTAATCTATTTTAAATTTTAGCATGTCAGAACCATTGCCTAAGACTTTATCGTTGTCATCATTAATGGCATAGGTGTAAACGCGAGCATAATAATAAGTATTATTTTCAAAGCTGCCGCGTCGTAATGACACATCGTCTGCATTTTGGTAGCCAGAAATAGATTTAGTAATTTGAACATCAGATTGACGGTCACTAAATTGGTACGCGTATCCATCCGCGCTGCCAAAATCACTACTCGACAACGCATCCCAAAGTAGGTTTAAATTATCATCGGTTCCGTTGACGGTCAGGTTTTGAATTTTAGCCGCATTTGTTGTTAATAACGGGAAAAAAGCGCCAAGCATTAAGACTAGACTCAAATGTTTGAATTTCATGAAGTTAAAAGATTAATTATATTTTTATTTGCGGAGGTTATGCTAATGCCTTGATTTATGACGGTCAAGCCAAGTTGCTCTAACCTCGCACACGTTCAATAAAAACGAGTCATAAATAAAATTTGTGACAATAGAACTATAAAAAATAGGCCGCGTGTGTTCTTACAAGTCTTGGAAAGCTTGTTCAATCCAACGCGCCGTCCAAAAAGGCCAAATGACAAATTCTGCTCGACCTTTAACCTTGTCTTCGTGTACAAATGGCGTGTTTTCGTTTAGATCTCCATAACAACTTTTAAAACATTGTCGGGCGTCTAGACTTTGGTTTCGGTTATCTCCAAACAGCAACACGTGATCTTCCGGGACGGTAAAAACTTTTTGTTGGGTAATAGTTCGTCCCTGGTTTTCGGCAGAAAGATAGGTTTCAGGTAACTCGAATTCATCGTATTTATCATTGGTTAAGTACACTTTACCATCATTAATGGTAATCGTGTCGCCTGGAACCCCAATGACTCGTTTAATGTAGTACGATTTTTCTGTTGGTGGGCGAAATACGACCACTTCCCCTCGTTCAGGGTCTTTAATAAAGTGATATAAAAATTCATTTACAAACACAAACTCGCCCTTACCTCGTTCACATTCGCCGTCTAATTGATTGAGCGTTGGACACATCGACGGGCCGCTAACGCGAAAGAATTGAAAAACATAGAATCTCACACAGAGTACAATGGCGAGCAAAATAGCCATTTCTAGTATAAACGAGCCCCAGGACTGTTCTTCATCTTTAATCATCAAGGGCACTTTATTAAGCCTGCTAGAATTATCAATTATTCTGCTTAGAGTTCCTTTTTTTATCGTTAAAAAATGGGCTTTAAATTGGTTCTAGAACCTGCCATAATTAAATTATGAATTGGGGATTTGGCGCTTTTCTAGAAGAAGATGAAAAAGTATTACGTGTTTTTCGTCGACCACTGTTGTTTTCTATTCCAGGTTTTTTTGTGCGAGCCTTAATTTGGGCGGCACTAGTGGCCGCGGTTTGGTTTTTTTATCCGGCTTATAATCAGTTTAATGTTAGTTATATTTGGCAGGGCTTAGCGTTGCTTGGCTTTGTGCATACGTTTGCGCCTATTTGGAAATGGTATTTTAATGCGTTGGTTATGACCAACGAAAGTTTAATTATTGTCGATTGGCCTAAGCTTTGGGAACGGCGTTCAACCCGTATTGATTTTCATAATTTAGACGAAATCACGGTTGAGAGAAGCGGGGTAAAATCTTTTCTATTAAACTATGGAAACTTGATGTTAGCTAAAATTAATGGCGGCGGGGAACACCCGGTTAAAGGTTTAGCTCGCCCAACCAAAACGGCGCGAGCGATTGAAGATTATCGGGAGTGGTTTTTAGATCAAAAAAACTTTACCGAGGAATCGGCTTTAAAAGGTTTACTAAGTGGGATTGTGCAACGTCATGTCGGCGAGACCGGGCAACCGCAACGTCAAAGACGAGGTGCTCGATACGAAACCCAATTTGAGCCAAAAGAAAACCAAGTAGAGCCCCCCGAAAGTCCTGTCGAACGAGTGGTTGAGCGCGTTGCGGTGCCAGTCGCGGCCACAAAAGTTTTTCGTAAAAAAAATTATGATAATCTCCCCGAAACAGAAGTAGAAAAAGATTTAGATGATACGGGGGGGATTGATATTGATTTAGATGATGAATAAGTCGATCACCACAATTGACACAAGTTGTCAAATTCTTTAAAATGTTTTAGCTGTAAACTTTTTAGGATTGTTTGTTAGAAACAACACAATGTTAAAGGCTTTCAGCCTCGTTGTTCTTTTACGTTGGTTATATAAAATTTTTTCTTTTGTCATTCCTGCGTAGGCAGGAATCTAGTTCTCTTTTTTTAATTTTTCCTAAAACGGAGAAAGCGCTGAGTTATTTTAGAATAGATAATTTAGGGCTTTCTCCTAACAGGGAGGACGCCGTGAAGCATCCACGAAACGGATGTGTAGTAGAAGGAAAACAAGCATTGTTTAACACAAGCACCGGCCTTTCGGCCAATCAAGTGGTCGTCACAACAGACGATATTATCGAGGCAGTGAAGAAGGCGATTGCTGTTCGCTATGGCACATGGCAAGAAGCCTTCTGGCGGGAAATCGTCTTCAAGAAGGCGGATTTTACGACTATTAACGAGGCCATTCGTGCCTTGGCGGTAGATGCGATGTCTGAGGCTGGCCAAGACGAAGTGGCGCTTATCGTCGCGGATCATGGCCGTGAGGGACCGATCCCGCATCATGAAGTTCGTGCGGCTGCGGACTACGCAATTGCCGAATTGAAGCTTTTGGCTGGTTTGACCTACGCGCAGCGTGAGCAGATCCCGCCTAAATTCCGTGGATTTGCGGAAGAGGTCGAGCCCGGAGTCTTAGTGGAGGAACAATGACTCGCTTGTAACGCCTTTCGCATAAAAAATAATGGAGGAAATCTAAGATGAAAGACAATAACTTGGCTACTGAGGATGGGGAGCCGCTTCCGCCGACGTTTGGTCCGGAAGGGCGGGCATCACAGCCAGACTGGCTGGGCCCGATGTTGCAAGGGCAGTCTTTGGTGCCATCGACGGCCGCCGATTCATGGATTGATTGGACCTATGGTCCAATTGACCTGAGTGCCAAGCCAGAATAACCAATCAAAAAAGGAACACGAGTTTCTCGTGGGGGCGGCATTTATGTCGCCCTCCTTTCTTTGTCTACCAGTTTTTGTAAGAATTTTTTTGAAAAGGCTTA
>CAJQJI010000079.1 GCA_905478675.1 Candidatus Altimarinota bacterium | reverse complement strand
GGTTGATAATATGGTGGTGGTGAGCACGAGCTTTGAAGCTTTAGGCAAAGTTCGTCATTACTTAGAAGAACAGGGGATTGAGATCGAAAAATCAGAACCTATTTACCAAGCCAAAGACCCCGTAGAACTAAATGAAGCCGATCAAGAAAAATTAGAAAACTTCTTAGCCGTGTTAGATGAAGTTGATGACGTCGATGAAGTTTTTACCGGCGCGGTTTAAAGCAGCCCCGTTAATTTTCCAACAAACGCTGCATATAATACGAGTAAGGCCATCCCTTCCCATTTTTGAATGCGATCGTCGGTAGTGACAAAGATAAAACCAAGGGTGGTTACAATTAAGAACGGAATCCCGATGAGCCAAGCATCATCACTAATAACGACGGTGCCAAAGAACGCCGGAATACCCGTGACCGCTAAAATATTAAAAGTGTTTGAACCAAAAATATTTCCTAAGGCAATGGAGTGATTCCCTGCCATAGACGCTCGAATAGAAACCACCAATTCGGGTAAACTCGTTCCAATCGCGACGGCCAGCATAGCGACGATAGAGCTACTAATGTTTAAAATACTAGCGAGTTCGGTGACCGAGCGAATCGTAAAATCAGCACTATAGTAAATTCCCATAGTACCACCGATTAAAAAAACGGCATCTAGCCAATTTAGCTTTGGGCGTTTGGTGATTTTGTCGTCTACAAAATCCATCAACTTGTTTTGGCCGGTATCTTTAATGGTATACAGCATAAACACTACCAGTAGCACCAGCATTAAGCTAGCGTCAAGCGCTGTAATTTCTTTATCCCAGACCAGCATTAAAAATAAGGCGGTCGACATAAAAAAGAACGGCAGATCCACATCTATTAGTTTTTGATCGACTTTTAAAGTCTTCACAATGATGGCGCAAATACCCCCAACCAATAAACAGTTGGCAATGTTTGAACCAATGGCATTACTGACTGGAAAATCATTTACCCCGTTTAAAACGCCTATAATAGACGTCGCGAGTTCGGGCATAGAACTTCCAATAGAAACAATAGTGGCTCCAACGATAAAACTGGAAAGTCCAAAATAAAGGCCTACCCGTTCGGCCGCTTGCGTAAACTTATCCGCCGATAAAACCAGTAGAGTCAGTGAACCCATCAACGCGGCCAGCCAGAGTAAAATTTCCATAATTTATTTTTTTACGCCAAGGGTAGAGGAGCCTAAATAATTTTCAACTATTGCCCTAAATAACTTTCAATAAAGCCTTTTAAATTGCCATCAAACACTTTGTCGGGTTGATTTTCTTCGTAATCGGTGCGGTGGTCTTTTACCAGTTTATAGGGCTGCAGCGTGTAAGTTCGTATTTGGGAGCCAAACGAGTTCTCTAACAAATCACCGCGCAGTTCGTTCAGTTCAGCCGCTTGTTGTTCGGCTTTAAGTTGCGCCAGTCGTGATCGCAGTACTTTCATAGCCGCGTCTTTATTTTGGTGTTGTGATTTTTCGTTCTGGCACGTTACTACTAAGTTTATCGGTAAGTAGGTAATACGCACCGCACTGTCGGTGGTGTTAACCGATTGTCCACCGGCGCCCCCACTTCTAAACACATCAATTCTTAAATCACTCGGGTCAATTATCAGTTCTGATTCAGATTCAATCTCTGGGATTACTTCAACCCGAGCAAACGATGTTTGTCGTAAACTTTTAGCGTTAAAGGGGGAAAGACGAATTAAACGATGAACCCCGTGTTCACTGCGTAATAAGCCGTAAGCCATTGGTCCGCTAAGACTTAACTGGCACGACCGCAATCCGTCATCGGTTCGTGATTCTTCTAAAATTTGTGCTTTGAATCCTTGTTGCTCCGCCCAGCGTAAATACATTCGTTGCAGCATTTGGCAAAAGTCCTCAGCGTCTTGCCCTCCATTGCCCACTTGCAACGTCAGTAAAGCGTTGTGGTCATCGTATTCACCGTCGAGCAGGGTTTCGGTGCGAGCGTCTTTTATTTGGGTTTGCAGGTTTTCAAGTTCTGGGGTGAATTCCGCCAGTTCCGCCTCTTGGGCCGATTCCGCCATTTCGCTTAAATCGCGCAGGTTATCTCTTAAGTTTTGCCAGCGTTTAAGTTGGGATTCTTTTTGGGCCGCTTGTTGCGATATCTTTTGCGCTTCATCGGGCGTACTCCAAAAGTCAGGTTCGTTAATTTTAACCTGCAGAGACTGTACTTCTTTCGCTAGATTTTCTAGATCAAGTTTACCACTCAAATCATGCCATTGCTTTTCAAGCGTCCCTAAAATTTGTTGAAACTCCGCCTTAGTCATCTTTCTGATTTTAGTGATTAGGCGCGTTAACACCAATTACAAAAAATAGAATTTTAGTTTTTAATTACTTAAGGGCGGTCTAAGGTAAGCCTGACAGACCTCTCTTTTAGAATATGACCCATCAGCCCGTCGCCTTAAAAACCATATTATTGAGTGTTATTAGTAATATTTTTCTGGCCTTGATTAAAGGTGCAGCTGGGATTTTAGGG
>CAJQJI010000078.1 GCA_905478675.1 Candidatus Altimarinota bacterium | reverse complement strand
TTTTTTAAGGCGAGCACGTATTCGGCCATTTTATCGGTATCAAAAAAATCAACTTCAAGCTTATGTCCAATAATTTCATTGGCCCCACAATTTTTTGAAATAATCAGTGGGGTGCAATGATCAATCACTTCAATGGCCGTTAAGCCAAAAGGTTCTGAAACGGATGGAATAATGCAGGCATCGGCGAGCATATAAAGGGCGTCTCGTTTAGCGGGGGGTAAGAAACCATGACAGTGCACATGTGCCTCAAGTCCACAGTCTTTTATTTGTTGTCTTATTTGGGGCATCATATCTCCGTCTCCCGCGATATGAAAATGAACATTGGCATCATGTGGTACGACTTTAGCGGCGGTTTCAACAAAATACTCGGGTCCTTTTTGTAGGGTTACTCGACCAATAAAGAGCACCCAAAACTCTTTTTTATTTTTAGGGAATTGTCGTGCTTTAATGTATTCAGGGGTTGGCGTTTTGGTTTCATAAGCATTGTAAACCACCAGTATTTTTTCTGGGTCTATGCCATACTGATCGACCAATATTTTTTTGGTATACTGACTAACCGTTATAACTCGCGTGGCTTGTTGCATCGCGTATTGTTCTCGTTTAAACACTTCGCTATTTTTGTTAGTCGTGCCGGTTCGATCTACTTCAGTGGCATGAATATGGAGAATGAAATTTAATCCGCGGTGCAATTTTAATTGGATAGCCGCTTCAGCGGTAATCCAGTCATGCGCGTGTACTAAATCAAACTCATTATCTTCGGTTAAAGCCACAACTTCGGCGGCAAAGCGATCAATTTCGGCCCATAAATCTTTTCCGTAAACGGAGGCGTCGTCATCGGGAATTTCAAAAGGATTTTTGTTTTTTCGGTGAGCCTTTAAAGCTTCCTTATAACCAGTGGCATTTAGGTACGGCGAGTAGAAAAAAGTTGGCACGCGTTTGGTTTTAACTTGGTCTTCATAAGCAAAACCATCGGCAAAACTAAGTAGTTTTACGCCTGGATCATACCCACTGCGAATAATTTTATGCGTAATAAACTGCGGTAATACTAAGGTGATATCGGCGCCTTGCTTTACTAAGGCTTGGGCTAAATTTTTGGTAACAACCCCTAACCCACCAGAAAAGACTGGTGGATATTCCCATCCGAGCATCAACACTTTGGGACTCTTGGGCATAATTTTTATATTTTTTTCAAAGTTATTTTAGCCCTAAAGCGGTGTTTTACCAAAATCAAAGCTCTGCTTTGGCCTAGCTATAAATGACGAATATTTTATCGATATCAAAGCCGCGCTATCTAATATTAAGGCTGTTCCCTGCAATAGGGAATAAGTCAGTAATGCTATTAGTGTTATCAGTCCTTACCTAACTAGGAAAGTCGAGGACAAAGTGGTCAGCACTCCCAATCTTTGGCGTACTGGAAACGTCACCTTTTAATTGGAACGTAAGCTTGTGCTCGCGGCTAAGGCTTTGCACGCTTTTTAAATTGAAGGTTATTAAGTTGTCATTTGGCCGTATTTTTTTGTGTTTCATAGAAGAAATACTCTAAAGATGTGTGTTAGTGGCTCAGGTTAATAATGAGAAAATAGGGGGTGTTGACAGTTTTTTGAAATTACTTATTATTAGGTATGAAATTCTGCTTTGTTTAAAGTGAATAAATTTCCTAAAAAAATAGATGAAAGCCCCTAAAAATACTTCAGAATCAGCTGAGCCCAAAGTCGTCGGTTTAGATGGAGTGCCGGTTGCCCCTTCTTCATTAGAGGCTGCACCAGAAGCACTCGTGGATATTTATGATTTTTTGACTCATGCGCCTTTAGAACTAAAGAAAGGGGGCGCCGTTAAAATAGGCTCGATTACTTCTAAGAAATTTTATTTTCGGGTTGAGGCTACCGAAGAGGGAGGGCCGTATTTTATAGAAGCACTTAAAACAAGTGAAGCTTTAGACCGGGGCCAAAAGGAAGCTATCGCTTATACTTTTAGTGTTTACGAAGGCGATCAAAAAAAATCTTTAGTCAGTATTTCGCTTAGTGGAGAGGAGTCTGATTTACGAAAAAGAAACGCCCCTTTAGAATCTTATATTAAGACCGCCTTAGTAGAACCGATCGCGGAGCGAGACTTTTTAGTTCAAGCAGGGATTGCACGGATTGTTAAGCGAACTCATGGTGGGGTAGAAGAAATTATATACAACGATTGAAATAAATCTAATATTTGTCAAGTTTCATCTGAATCAAAAACGCTCAAAATAAATTCTGAGCGTTTTTTTGAAGTTAGAAAGAGCTAGACCATGGTTTCAGCACTTTGTTGCGGAATGACATTCTCAATCGCGGCGTATTTAGACTTGCCGTCTTCTGGAACAATAATAGTTACTTGGTCACCAACTTGAGCCCGATAAAAAGTTACCGAAGCGTACAGGACATTGTACACTTTGTTTTCGGCTAAAACTTGATACTGAGAACCTTCTAAGACTAAATTCCCGACGACTAACGTTCGAGGAATAAGTTCAATTTGTTTGTAAATAAAGGCCCCGTTGTCAGCAATATTTAGTTTTAAACGATCGCCTTCAACTAGTTTTGATTTTGAAGCGTAATTAGCGGGTACTGGATACGTATTGCCTAGGGCATCAATCATGTTTTGCCCGTCAAATACGCCTTCAATAACTCGAGCTTCGTCGACATCATTATAGGTGTCTAGGCTTTTTTCTTGAGCCAACTGTTCGACCTTGCTAGAGGGGATACCCATTTTTTCACTTAATTTCTGTGCCCATTTTTCGGCCGCTTTTAAAGAAGATTTAGCCGCTTCAATGGATTCAACTAAGTTTACGAGAAGTTCTTTTTCAGACATGTTTTTGTTTTGGTGTTCTAACTATTGTAACAGAAATGTGTTGATTATTCAATCGTAATAAATTGTTTTTTTTGCATTTAAGTTTTGAGACTTTAAAATCGGGTCATGTTTAAAATTTTACTATTCACGGTGGTGTTCTTTGGCGGTGTGGCCCTCGGGGGTGGACTGCGATATACTCAAGTATCAGCCCAATTATCTGAGGTTGAAGTAACTGGTGATTTAATGCCTTCAACTAACTCGGCTCTTGGTAATACTGCGGGCGGTTCTTGTGGATAAACAACGCGTATATTTTGTTTAATGTTTTTATTGTATTTTTAATTTTTTGTATACCTTATGGCGACGCCGAAAAAAACGACTCCTAAAAAAGTAAGCTCGACGAAGAGTAAAGCTTCAAAATCAAAGACCACTTCAGCTAAGACAAAGGCCCCAGTGGCTAAAAAGAAAACCACGACAACTAAGGCTAAACCAGTGGCTACGCCGCCGGTTAAAAAAGAAGTCGTGGCTAAAAAAAGTAGTAATAGCTGGATAGGATGGTTACTGGCTGTTTTATTAGGCGGGGCGTTGCTAGGGACTTACGTGAGCGATGTCTTTTGGATGAATTCTTTTGATGCTGAAGAAGGCATGCTCGTAATTGAAGATAAAACTTGGATGCCTGTTGGTGGGGTGCCTATTACGGTAGTCGTTTTGAACGATGAAAATTGTGGTACGGTTTGTGATACGAGTGCGAACTTAGATTCTTTAAGAGCCAGTGTGAATCCTGCAATGAAAGTCGAAACCATTGATATTGCTTCTAAAGAGGGGCAAGCGCTTATTGAGAATTTTGATTTAGTTTCTATTCCTCAATATTTCTTTGGGAAAGATATTGAAGCCTTAACGGCTGAAAATGCTGCAGGGGAGGAAGTGCGTTTTATCGATAATTTGCCCGTTGGTTTGTTAACCGAAAAAGATGACCTTTATTACATTGATAGTGCCCAAGTTGGGTTTAAGCCTGGTAAATTTATCACCGCTCCTGTTTTTGCGGACTTAGATACAGAGCCAAGCCGAGGGAATGGACCGGTTAGTGTGGTTGAATTTACGGACTTGCAATGTCCTTACTGTAAAAGATTTCATGATCAAAATAAAACCTTGATTGATCAACTAGTAGCCGATGGGACTATTACTTATACCGTGAAAGATTTCCCCCTAAGTTTCCACACAGAATCGTATGGAGGGCTTCATAAAGCCGCTAACTGTGCTTTACAAGCCGGTGGGGCCGAAGTTTACTTTGCGGTAACAGATCAGATCTTTGCGAATCAAGAAAGTTTCACGAGCATTGGGGTTCCAGCGGCAGAACAACAAGTAGCAAATTATGCCTCTGAACAAGGGGTTGATATTCAAAGTTGTTTAGTTGAAGACGGAAATACGATGCAAGCGGAAGTATCGGCCGACACGGCTGAAGGGGCTAAATACGGAGTGAGTGGAACGCCTACAATTTTTGTTGGAACACAAATTCTACCAGGGGCGGTTGGTCCTGAAACTGTCCGAGCGGCTGTTA
>CAJQJI010000077.1 GCA_905478675.1 Candidatus Altimarinota bacterium | reverse complement strand
CTCCACGCAAGCCGACTTCTTCTTGTACGGCAAACACCGCCTGAAAGTCCCACGGTAATTTTTTATTTTTCAAAGCCCGTAACACTTCTAACAAAATAAAAACCCCTACGCGATTATCGAAACTTTTTGCACACACACAATCGCCATAACTTCTAAATCTCCACGACGGGTAACACTATCCCCCACCGAAACTATTTTCTCTAAATCTTTTTTACTCATCCCCGTATCAATAAAAAAGTCTGAAATTTTAGGCGCTTTAGTTCTTTCTGCGGCCGACATTTTATGCACCGGCTTTGTTCCCATGACGCCTTTCACTTCTTTTTTTCCATGAATTAGTACCCGTTGGGCACTTAAGGTTTTGGGGTCATAACCTCCCAGCGGATGAAACCGAATAAAACCATGCGCATCAATATGGTGCACAATAAACCCGAGCTCATCCATATGCGCGGCCACCATCAGCTTTTTACGGGAGCCCCCTTTTTTCATGGCTAAGACGTTCCCCATATTATCCACCTCAACGGTATCGACTAAACTTTTTAGTTCTTTTAAAACTAAGGCTCGAATTGGATCTTCAAAGCCTGGGGCCCCAGGGGCAAAACAAATTTTTTCAAGACGAGCGAGCCTAGTTTTATTCATCAACAAAATTCTACCCTAAAGTGTCTAATCTCCCTAGAAACTTAAGCTGACTTTAAAGACGTCGCTAAATCATCCGCAATATTTTGACGTTGCATATGCGCTGATTGCAGCGTGGCCGACAGCGCTTGATGATCCGCTTTAAGACGGTCATACAAAGTTCTAATTTCTGTCTCATTCATTTGAGGCAGTCGAGCTAAAACCGCGCATTGTTCGTCACTATTAAGGGACGAACTTTTAAGGTAAAAAGCGAACTGGGAAGCCTTAATATTCATGTTTAACCGGGGATAAAATCTTGCATATATTCGTCTGTATTTTCGCGTAGACGAGGCCGCATTGAGTCTTGATAATGACGATTGAGCGAATCAGTAATCGTGTCGGGATTAAGCCCTAATTGACCGCGGTAAAATTGTTGATACCAACCTTCATCGTTCCCTTCTAAAATAGTCGTATCAAAGGCCGGTCGAGAAAGATACAAACCATCTTCTTCGGCATAAAAGGGCGTATCACCAGACGGTATTGCCGCTTCACTCAATAACATTTCTTCTACTCTATTAATTAAATTCGCCATCGAAATCGCCTGAAATAAATCAAAACCGGTTTCACGGTCGGCCCCTAAGTACCACTGTTCATCAACGCGGTGCAAAAACATCACCTGCTGACTGTCGCGTCTTTTAACTTCAATCGTTTGATTATCGTGAATCTCATAATCCAAAGCCGACCACCCGGTTTCATTCATCACGTAAGTAAACGCTAAACGGTAATGTGCACGCAGGGTTTCATCATCCGCCTCGTAATCAATTTCCCATCGTTCAAACGCTTGAGGCGGTGGTAATTCTTGGCTAAGCGTTTCTAAATCTTCTTCACTAAAGTGAGCTAATTCCGTCTCGCCTTCAAAAATTTGGACCGATAAAATCTGCCCACGTACCATTAAATAATCTTCATGACGTCCATTTTCTCGCATCACCCGAAACGTCGCTCGCGGCAAACTCGATAAAAACGAGTAAACGGTCTCATCACTCACTTCATTTTCGGCTTCAAGTTCGGTAAGCCGTGTTTGAGTCGCTTCATCTAACGCCGTAATGTTAGTAATTTCTAAAGATTCTTGCTCGGTCATTAAGCGTTTAAATTCTAAAGTTGAACGCGTAACTTGCACTAAACGATACACATCCGCCGCGAGCCAAGCGGTCATTCCAACGGCAACCACATCATCTAAAACTCCGATAATAGTGCTATCGTCAGCCCATAATGCCGCCGTTGTCGCCCCTTTCCAGCCGGCAACGCTTAGCAAGCGATTAGTGAAAGTTCGGCTGGTAAAATGCGCTACTTGCCGGCCAATGGTTCGAGTATAGGTTCGACCAATAGCACTACCTAAAGTGCGAGTAATCGCTAAACGAGAAGCTTGCCGAACCACTTCGCGGCTTACAAAACGGCCGCCTTCCCAAAATAGCATCGCGCCTTGAGGCGTTAGCTTCGCTAAATTTACCCCAGCCCGAGTTAAAAACACAACGCCATCACGGGTAAAACGAGCAAAAGCAGCCAGGCTGCCAATATTCCGCGCCGCCGCCCCAACTAAACGAATAGGCCAAGCCCCCCATGTTAAACCCGTCATAACTGGACGTACAAACAAACTGGCGTGTCGTCCACGTAATAAATTTAAAAACTCTAAACCGCTCGCCATAATTATAAATTTTGGTGATTCTCGTAAATACTGAAAAATATAAGCCCCAATCCGGGCTTCAGGATCAGCCTCTCCCGCATCTAATACATCCACAATAGCGTCACCGTATTGAAATGTCAGCCAACGAGATAAATCAAAAAGTTCTCCCACTTCATCTAACACCCATATTTTTCCTTCTCGAACGACAATGCCGCCCTCGTTTTCAATCAAGCTATTGATAAACAAGGTAAAGGTTTCAAAACTGGGAGACGTCAAAAATTCATCCAGTCGTTCGCTCGTTAAAGGCGTTGGGGTAAAATTGATGTTTGGTGGTGCGGGCGCCGGTTCCGCTACTTCAGGCGGAGCAATATCGTCTGCCCCATCATTTTCTGTGGGCGGAACGGTCGATATTACCGCCGGTTTATCTGTATTTATGCCGTTAAACCAAGTATCGAATCGGTCAGCGCCAATGGCATTACGTATAAAGGCTTTAACATCATCCGACATAGCACGAACCCCTTCTGGAAATTCCGTCGCTAAGAGAGACAATAAACCCTCAAATCCATTTTCATCCCAAGCTTCAAACACAGACGTAAGTGATAAACGCCCCCGAGCAATCCCTTGATAGAGTAAAGGAATCAAGCCCACTACCGTTGCCCCCAAAGTGAGCGATAAAATAAGTTCAACCGAATCGCGTCGAATATTATTCACCGATTCAACAAACCAACTGCCTAAATTAAAAAGTCCCTCCACCGCTCCTTTCAAAACTTTAAAACCAACATATGCCCCTACCGCGGTTAAACCGCCATAAACAATTCTTTCCGACGGGCTCGCATTATTAAACTGTTGCCATAAATTATTGACCCCCGTTTGTACAAAGCGTTCGGCTCGTTCAGTCCAGCTAAAATTCATGCCTTCTGGCACTAATTCTTCATAGTATGACTGCACTTCCGCCGCAAAGGCGTTAGCAGGTTCAAGGTTTAACTCCTCGTTTGTAGGTAGTATTTCATTGCGAGACATCAGACCATTATACCACAATCTCAAGCAATAATTAAATACAAAAAAACACCTCATAAAGGTGTTTCGTGTATTTCTTATCAAAATCTTAACGTTGGCATCGACCTACTTTCCCAGGACTATCTCCAAGTATCATCGGCGCTGAAGGACTTAACGGCTGTGTTCGGAATGGGAACAGGTGTACCCCCTTCGCTCCAAATGCCAACGTCAAGATTTCGAAAAGAACAAATGTCTCTCAAAATCGGGATGTTTTACATACATATAGACAGTTATTTGAAACACTTACTAAAATTTGCTCATCGCAAATCAAAACAAGCCAAATAAAATACTAACAAAAAATGTTTAAACGAGTAATTAGTATCACTCAGCTGAACCCATTACTAGGCTTACACTTGTGACCTATCAACCTGGTAATCTCCCAGGACTCTTAAAAGAAATCTTATCTTAGGTGGGGCTTCCCGCTTAGATGCTTTCAGCGGTTATCCCTTCCGAACATAGCTACCCGGCGATGCCGTTGACACGACAACCGGTACACTAGAGGTTCGTCCACTCCGGTCCTCTCGTACTAGGAGCAGCTTCCTTCAAATTTCTAATCGCGCACGGAGGATAGGGACCGAACTGTCTCACGACGTTCTGAACCCAGCTCGCGTACCGCTTTAAATGGCGAACAGCCATACCCTTGGGAGATGCTACTCCCCCAGGATGCGATGAGCCGACATCGAGGTGCCGAACCAGACCGTCGATATGAACTCTTGGGTCTGACTAGCCTGTTATCCCTAGGGTAACTTTTATCCGTTGAGCGATGCCCCACCCACGTGGTGACACCGGATCATTTTCACCGACTTTCGTCCCTGCTCGACTTGTAGGTCTCACAGTCAGGCAAGCTTGTGCGAATACACGTCCAGGTCGATTTCCATCCGACCTAAGCTTACCATTGCGCGCCTCCGTTACTCTTTAGGAGGCGACCGCCCCAGTCAAACTCCCCACCAAACAATGTCCCCAGACCCGTATCAACTTTCGAGAGAATCTCGTCAAAGGCTGATAAGGG
>CAJQJI010000076.1 GCA_905478675.1 Candidatus Altimarinota bacterium | reverse complement strand
AGTTGTAGCCCCGCTTATTTTTTGATCTTAGGAACGGTGCTTCAAGAAAGTTGGTTTTGGGGAATTATAAATTTAGTAGTTTATGCCTTTGGATTAAGTGTAGTAATGTTATTAATTGCGTTAACAGGGCAAAAATTTATGGGATCACTTAAAAAAGCGGCCGATCCGAAAGGCCTTTTCAAAAAATGTTTAGGGGCTTTATTTATTCTAATTGGTTTTGGGATTATTGCGGGGTACGACAAAAAAGTGGAAGCTTGGATTATTAGTCAGGGCTATTTTGGCGTTACAGAATTTGAAGAACGTTTAGTCGAAAACGTACAATAAGACTTATGAATTCAGATTTTTATTTTCGGTTAGGTCTAGTAATAGGGTTTGTAATTTTGCTAATGGGTACTGTTTTTGTTTCGCAGTTGTACCAAAAGCAAAGCCCAGACATCGTTACAGATGTGTCTTCTTCAGAACCAGTGGCGTCAGGCTCAGCAAAAGCCCAAGCATTACAAATAATAGAGAACACCGCCAATAAAAGCCAAATCGCAAAATCCGTTTGGCTGGCCTCTGGTATGACAGAATTAGAGTACAATGTGATTTGGGAAGCCGGCACAGAAAAGCCTGGTTCAAGTGTTTTAAACGAAGAAAAACGAAAAGGGAAATATGTGACAAAGGTCTGCGGTTTAGAAGTTTTTTCCTCTGAACATAAGTTTGAATCTGGCACCGGTTGGCCGAGTTTTTATGATGCTAATAAAGAAAATTTAGTGCTGAAAGAAGATTATTCGTGGTTGGGTATTAAACGCATTGAAATTGAATCTAAATGTGGAGAACACTTAGGGCATGTGTTTGAAGATGGCCCAGAACCAACCGGGCTTCGGTACTGTATGAATGGGGCGGCCTTAGTGTTTGTGCCCGAAGAATAAAAGATTGAAAATCGTGGTTTTCAAAATTTACTTCAAGACTAGAGTGCGCCCTGATGCCTCATAAAAAACTGGTTCCAATTTTGCTTTTAACCTTGGTGAACACCTTAGGTTTTTCAATTTTAATTCCGGTCTTACCTTTTGTTATAAAACAGTACGGCAGTAGTGAAATTATATTTGGAATGTTGATTTCAGCTTATAGTACTTTCCAATTTTTAGCCGCGCCCTTTTTGGGGTCTTTGTCCGACTACTGGGGACGAAAACCAGTATTGCTTATAACGCAACTTGGGACCTTGTTAAGTTGGGTGATTTTTGCCAGTGCATATTTTTTAGACGCTGAAAAAGTTTGGTTGGGGGCCGCCGCTTCAATTTGGGTAATTGGCCTAGCGCGCATTGCTGACGGTATTACAGGCGGGAATAATTCAGTGACCAATGCGTATTTAGCCGATAGTATTCCACGAAAAGAAAAAGCCGCGGCTTTTGGGTTGTTGGGCGCGACTTTTGGGGTCGGCATGATCATTGGTCCCGCAGCAGGCGGCTTAACGATGAGTACTTCTTGGGGGTACTTAGGCACGGCTTTGTTTGCAATCGGGCTTTCTACCATAACCCTTTTTAGTATTCAATACTTATTAACCGAGTCGTTACCGGTTGAAAAACGGACAAAAACATTAGATACCAATTTTTGGCGGCAAGTTAATTTATGGAAAAAAGTACAACGCTGGAAAGATAACAAGCTAATACAAACGACGATCCAGCTTCGCCTTATTTTTGGCTTAGTGTTAGCCAGTTATACGTCGATTATCGCGTTGTATATAATTGATGTGTTTGGGCTAAATGAATCTCAGTTAGCTTGGTTCTTGTTGTTTGTTGGTAGTTTTATGATTTTTAACCAAGCGGTTATGGTCAAGCCTGTGGTGAAAAAAATTGGTGAATTTCCGACGCTCCTTTTAGCCTTAGGGCTAATGACGGGGGGCTTGTTTGGCATGTCGTTAGTGGCTGAATTGTGGGAATTTGTTTTGGTGTATTATTTTTCTAATTTAGGGGTTTCGCTCCTAATGCCAACGGTTATGTCGGTGCTCAGTAACGAAGTCGCGGAAAACGAACAAGGTGAAATTTCTGGCGTGGTAGAAGGGTTATCGGCTTTTAGTATGGCCGTGGCACCTGTAGTAGCCGGTTTTGGTTATTACCATTTAGGGGCGCAAGTGTTTTGGATTTTCTCTGGGATGACGGCTCTTGCTTTAGCGTGGTTTTGGTGGGGGTATAATCATTGTCAAAAACGCACTAGTTTAGTGTAGTTCATCTTGTCTTTAAAACGGGTGTCCATTAGTATTTTTGTTGATGCACAACCCTATTAACGAAGGCTACGAAAAAATTCATAAACGCGGTTCACGAATTGTGGCGGAAGGCACGCATATGCTACCAGCGGCTAGTTTAATGATGGCCGCGGGGGTGATTGATTCGATTGCCGATCGTAAAAAACCATTCATTACGGTGGTTAATTCTTATACAACCCATATTCCTGGGCACGCTCATTTAGATGTACTGGGGGCGCAGTTAGTTAAAAAATTAAAATCACAAGGCTATAACGTTTGGTACTGTAATATTGGAGGAGCGGTTGATGATGGCATCGCTATGGGGCATTTTGGGATGAAGTACAGCTTAGCTTCACGAGAGTTAATTACCGATCAAATTGAAACCATGGTTGGGGCGCACCCGTGTGACGCTTGGGTAGGCATTGGAAACTGCGACAAAATTGTACCGGGAATGTTGAACGCCATGGTGCGTTTAAACGTGCCATCGGTGTATGTGAGTGGCGGACCAATGTTGGCCGGCAAAGAAAAGTCAGACCTAGTAACGGTTTTTGAAGGGGTCGGTGCTTTTTCTTCCGGAGAAATTACCGAACAGCGTTTAGAACAAATTGCCTCACAATCATGCCGCACGTGTGGTTCTTGCTCGGGGATGTTTACGGCGAATTCTATGAACTGTTTAGCCGAAGCCATCGGTTTGGCTTTGCCCGGAAATGGTTCGATCCCGGCGGCGGCTTGGACCGATAAAGACGCCCAAACGTGGAAACTGAACCCTGAACGAGAAGCCTTATTTGATAAAATCCCAGAAGCGATCGATTACGTGTTAGAACACAACCTGCGACCGTGTGATATTGTGACTCAAGCTTCGCTTGATAACGCTTTTATTCTTGATTTAGCGATGGGCGGTTCTACCAATACCGTTTTGCACACCTTAGCCCTAGCGCATGAAGCGGGCGTTAAGTATGACTTAGAACGATTAAATGAGTTGAGTAAAATTACGCCAAATGTGTGTAAAGTATCGCCGTCGCGCCCAGACGTACACGTTGAAGATGTCCACGCTGTGGGCGGTATTGCCGCTATTTTAAAAGCTGTCCATCAAGACGGCCGTTCACCTTTGAATTTAGATTTACCGACGATTTGGGGGACGCTCGACGAGTACGTAATGAAGGCCCCAGAAGCGGATGGCGATATTATTCGCACAGGCGAAAATGTCTTTTCGGCTGAAGGCGGATTGGCCGTTTTATTTGGAAACATTGCCCCACGGGGCGCGGTGGTAAAAACCGCAGGGGTGGAGGAAGATATGAAAGTGTTTACCGGGACGGCTAAAGTTTTTCATAGCCAAGAAGAAGCCTTAAACGGTATTTTAGACGGCGAAGTTGAAGACGGCGATGTGGTTGTTTTAAAATACGAAGGCCCAAAAGGCGGACCAGGAATGCAAGAAATGCTAGCACCAACGGCGGCCATTAAAGGCCGAAAAATCAAGGCCGCTTTAATTACCGATGGACGCTTTAGTGGGGGGAGTCGAGGTTTATCGGTGGGGCATATTTCGCCAGAAGCCGCTAGTGGCGGCCCGTTTGCCATTGTTGAAACCGGCGACACAATTCACATGGACACCTATAAAAGAACCTTAGATGTTGAATTAAGCACCGAAGAAATTTTTGCCCGCATGGAAAATTTACCAGCGTTTGAACCTAAGATTACCAAAGGGTGGCTGGGGCGTTATGCGGAGCAAGTGACTTCGGCGGATACTGGCGCGGTGATGAAGAATAGTTTGTAAGGAACTAGAAAACTTTTTGGAGCTTAACTTTTTAACAAACTATCGGCTATAATCGCCGCCGAAATCGCCGCAAACGAAATATTGTACCCGCCACATAAACCGTTAGTATCCATTATTTCACCGGCAAAATAAACGCCAGGGACCCGTTTAGACTCAAGCGTAGCGGTGTTAATTTCATCTAAACGAACGCCGCCTTTAGTCGTCCAGCTAGACGGATAGTTTTTAGACTGAACTTTTGGAATCGGGTAATGAAATACAGTCTGTATCAACCTGTTTAGCTTGGCCTTTGGTAAGTCCGCAACAATGGTTTCAATGCTTAAATCGGCTTGTTGCAGAAAAAAGTCGGTTAGGGTTTTTGTGAAGTGTTCACGAAGTAAGGCTCGTAAACGATGCACGCCTTGGCGCTGAGTGTTTATTTGGTCCCGCAATTGGTTTTCTTTTAAGTGGGCGGTGAAACACAGTTCAATGCTTTCGCTTTCTCTAAAAGCCGAGAAATCGAGTACCGCAGGCCCAGATAAACCAAAATGCGTGATGATCATATCATCCGTGACGGACTTTTTGTTTTGAGTATCGGTCAGCGTTCCTTCAAAACTAACGCCTTTGAGTTCGCGTAAAGCTTTGTCGGTAAAAATAAGCGGTGAAAGTGATGGTTGAACCTCAGTAAGGCTATGACCAAGTTGCAGTGGCAACGCATATATTTTTTCCGTGTCGCCTAAGTCTTTCATCCGAAACATGCCGCCGCCGCTTAAAATAACAGTATCAAAATCCAAAAGTTGGGTGTTGTTTGGGGTTTCAAACTTAATTCTAAAACTACCGTTTTCTAAAACTTCAATGCCAGTGGCTTTATGTTCTAAGCGCAAGGATAAGTTGTTTTGCTCCAGGGCTTTAGCTTTTAAGCGAGCCACTTCTAACGGCGCATTTTGTGAAGCCAGTAAGGCTCGGTTTTTTTCCCATTGATACTTAATACCGAGTTTTTCAAAAATTAAGTGTCGGTTATTAACGTGTGGGTTTTTAAAAAGCTTTTTAAGTAAATTATTCGACTGAGAACTAAACTCTTCAGCACTAAATTTTTTATTAGTGACATTCATGCGTCCACCCCCAGTCGTTTTTAATTTTTCGCCCACATCTTTGTTTTGGTCGAACAAATAAACTTCGCCCTTAAAATCTGCCAAGAGTAAGCTGGTATAGATACCGGCTGGACCAGCGCCAATAATCGCAATTTTTTGCATCAGGCATAGTTATACTAAAAAAAAGCCTGAGAGAAATGCTCTCAGGCTTTTAAATAAAAAATAGTAACTTATTTTTTCAAAATTTAGTTCGCAAAAAAAGCATTCATACTTTCGATGCTTGGGTCGGCTTCTTGTTTAGCCGCACTACCGTCCGCGTTTACAAACACTGCGGTGGATTGTTGAGTAATTTCGTATTGAGCTTTTAGGTCGTCAGAAGTGTCGTAGTCTGTTTTGTAAATGACGACGTTGTCACGGAGCTCGCCCATATTTTCTTCAAGCATGGCTTCCCATTTTGCGCAGGTGGGGCACCATGGCGCGTGAAAAAATAAAATATGTTTTTGTCCCAGCGCCTCATCCGCTTGGTAGGCGGTGTAACTGGCGGAAAAGGCTTCCATGTTTTCATCGGCGGGTTGACTCGTTTCGACGCTCCCCATCTTTGGAAC